>QMPQ01000130.1 GCA_003648635.1 Bacteroidota bacterium
AACCAGACGGTGATGATGGCTCCCGCATCGGGCTTTTACTCCACGCCCGGACTGGGGAAACAGGAGGTCCGAATCGCCTATGTGCTGAAAAAAGAGGATCTGGCCATGGCCATGGATACCCTGGCAGAGGCATTGAAAGCCTACCCGGGGCGAACCAATTGATCCTGTCGCTGTTAAATAAAGCAAGGGATCATTATTATTGACTACCTTTGACGCGCTTAACCTAAGAATGATATAATTTGAATTTTAGTGATTTCGCATTTGACCCCGACCTGATGGAGGGGATCAGTGCCATGGGCTTTGAAGCTCCCACCCCCATTCAGGAACAGGCCATTCCGGCCATACTCGACGGTAAAGATATTATCGGTTCTGCACAGACCGGTACAGGAAAAACAGCTGCATTTCTGCTGCCTGTTATCCAGAATATAATCGCCTCCAGGGAGGCCAATAAGACCAGGGCCCTGGTGATCGTACCCACGCGGGAGCTGGCACAGCAGATCGATCAGCACATGGAGGGTTTCTCCTATTTCACACCGGTAAGTTCTATTGCTGTCTACGGAGGGGGTGATGGAAGTCTCTTTGCCCAGGAAAAAAAGGCACTGAGCGAGGGGACCGAGGTGGTAATCTGCACACCGGGCCGAATGATAGCCCACCTTAACAACAACTACGTAAAATTTGACAGCCTGAAATACCTCATTCTGGATGAGGCAGACCGGATGCTCGATATGGGTTTCTTCGAAGATATCATGAAGATCATCAAGTATCTGCCAAAACAGCGCCAGAACCTTATGTTCGCAGCGACCATGCCCGACGAGATCCGAAAGCTGGCCCGCAAGGTACTGCATCAGCCGGTGGAAATAAATATTGCCGTCTCCAAACCAGTCGAGAAGATCCTGCAGGTGGCCTATGTGGTATACGAGACACAGAAGCTTCCCCTGGTGACACATTTGCTGAAGGGACGTGACCTGAAGAGTGTTATTGTTTTCTGTTCCACCAAGCTATCGGCCAAACAGTTGGGGAGACAGCTAAAGAGAGAGGGCTTGAAGGCGCAGGATATCCATTCTGACTTGAGCCAAAAGGAGCGGGAAGAAATCATGCTTGATTTCCGGAACCGCAAACTAAACATCCTGGTGGCCACCGATCTGCTTTCACGCGGCATCGATGTGGATAATATTGAACTGATAGTCAATTATGATGTGCCCCACGAAGGAGAGGACTATATCCATCGTATCGGTCGGACCGCCCGTGCCGAATCTGATGGCATTGCCATCACCCTGATCAGTCAGGAGGAGCAATTTAAGTTTGCCCGCATTGAAAAAATGCTGGAAAAAAAGGTCACCAAATCATCGGTGCCCGAAGAGTTTGGGGATACCCCAGCCTATGATCCCTCAAAAAACCGGGGCCGTTCGGGTGGCTTCAGAGGTGGCGGAAGAAGCAAAGGTGGTGGAGGCTACAAAGGCAAGAGATCCGGCAGTCGTCCCAATAGATAGCCAGCTCTTACTCCGTCACGATAAACTGGATGGATTCACCCTCCAGAGATCTGAATATATAGAAGCCTTCGCCAAGCTGTGGTATACGTGCATATTCTGCATCCTCAAGCTCCATAATACGCTGACCCATGATGTTATAGATGGCGCCACTAACCCGCTTGTTAAAATAAAATATTCCTTCGGCAACCGGATTGGGATAGATGGAGAGTGGCTCCCTCAGATCCAGATTCTCCTGCACACCGGTACTCAGGTTGGAGTATCTGGGAGTGGGTGATGGGAAAAGGATCCACTCTACGCCCCCATCCACCATACGACCTGTTGTAATATCCGTCTCTTGCAATCCAAATGTCACTGAATCCACAAGCTGGAATCCGGTGGAGGGTCGCTCAGAAAGACGCAACTCTTCTCCCTCCTTGTTGATTTTAAAGGTGGCATGGTTCACTCCCTGCTCCTCCTGATCATCCAGCCAGACCAGGTAGAAATCACCTGCCTGGAGATACTCCTCTGGAAATCTGTATTTTCCGGGAGAGCCCATGTTGTCGCTCAGGAAGTAATCGGCAAGCCAGACCTGCTCATCACTGGCGTTGTAGATCTCAGCCCAATCGTCGTATTCACCATACTCATCCATTTTAATATTCTTATTTGAAGCACAGAATTCATTGATATAGAGCGGTCCGTTTACAAGGGGATAGGAAACAAGCAAGGTAGTATCGGGATAACGATTCTCCTGGCCACCTACGTCCATCACCGTAAAGTAAATCTCCACCTCCATGGCATCCACCAGGGAGCGGATGGTATCACGATAGGAATATACCCCCGATACCGGGTCTGTCTCGGTGGATACTTCCTTCAGCACATGCATCCAGCTACCTCCGTCAATCCGGTAGTGAAGCGTTGTGGAAAAGCCCGGCTCATCATCCTCAGCGCTCCAGTCCAGATCAATCCGGTCAGAACGAGGCTCCACTCTTAGGTGCGAAAAAAGCGGCTTGGCATCCACATCGATGGCCTCGGTTAGTGCTGAGGCATTACGGGCAGTGATAAACTCCTGCACACCAAAGTCCACATGCTCACCCCAGGCCATATTCATGGATCCGTCAAAATCGCTCAGGGTAAATCCAAAATCCTTCGTATAAAAGGTATCCATGGCCACAGCATCCCGGATTTGCTGACTCCAGCGAAGCAGTTCATTACCCAGTTCGGCAGATGCAGTATAAGCAGCCAGTTGCTTGATATACATGGTAAACTGTGCTTTATACTCCTCCACACCAAGGATTTTTTCATAGAGGGGACGCAGATCCAGGTTCCAGCTGTAGATGCTCTGGATGGACCAGTCCACGTCTCTGAAGTCGATCCCAAAACTGTTTTCCAGTTTGTAGGGTATGTATTCAAACCTCCCGCTTACCTGATCACGATAGAGATAGTAGTTATTTTTGTCGCCCGAGTAACCGTCCCAGTTACCGCTCATCACATCCACTGCCATTGCCTTCAGATATTGTTGAACATTTATCAGGCGCTCCAGTTCATCCTTCAGCTGCACTCCACTGTATTGATTCAGGGTGGTAATCAGGATTGACAAATCCTCATAATCATCCCATTTTTCATTGGTACGCAAAGCATAGACGGGTCGACCATCATACTCATACTTATAATCGTCCTGCGACGAACCCAGGTAAGTAAGATCGGCCGGCCATAGGTTCCTGTAGAGGTTACCATCATTGTTGTCAAACCTCGATTTCATGTACCTTTCATCAATATGCTCCGTGTTCAGGTAGACGCCGTAGAAAGCATTATTGATATAGAGTTGTACATGATTGCTTCTTGAACCGGGTACTCCCAGGTAGCGGAATAGTTCCCAGGCCAGTTTTGAACGGACCAGGGAGGGGTCGTTCACTTCAGCATTCAGATCCATTTTTTCAATCCCATGATAGTTGTCATTGCTGTCAAAGGAATTAAATGAGATGCGAAAAGATTTTTTCTGCTTGTGCCTGATGGTATCGCCCCGGAATCTCAGGGCCACATCGATGGGTCCCTCTGTGCTGTCGGTCCGAGTATAGGTAAATGTGGAAAAATATTCAGTGTTGCTTTCCGGATCTGCATAGAGGGCCTGCAGGTTTGATTCGGTGATGGTCAGATCGATGCGTGGCAACTCTGTATCATCAAAAACAAATCCAGCCTCTGGATGGCCTACCTGGGCATTGGCAAAATGGGTTCCGGTAAGAAGGGTAAGGAAAAGAACAAATCCTGGTACAACTCTAGTCATTTTCATCATATATCAAATACTTTCTTCGTTTCTCTTTATACTGTTCCAGCTCCTCCTGCCAGCTGGCTCTGATACGCTCCTCATCCCATCCTGCTTCCACCTGCATTCTCAGTTTATCGGTTCCAGCCAGGGTAGAAAAATAAGAGGTGAAGAACTCTTCTTTCTGCGGGAAGGCCTTATAGGCTTCCAGCAGCCACTGCAGGTGAATCCTGGTCCACCCCTCCTCCGGGGTAAAAGACCTCAGGTCCTCTCCATAGCAAATGCTTCCCTTAAACTTCGGATTCCGTGCCACACCGGCTATTATTTCAGGTGTAAAACTGAATGCTCCGGGTAAATCCGGATGTCCGTATACTTCAAAAGGCATGTCAGTTCCCCGGCCTTCACTCAACACAGTTCCTTCAAAAAAACAGGTGGAGGGGTACATCAGCACGGCATGATCATTAGCTAGATTTGGAGAAGGACTAACTGGCATGGAATATGGTTGCCCACGGGTATAATCCGCACAGGGAATTACCGTAACCCTACATCTGATCCCCTTGCTCAACCATCCCTCCCCATTGATCATCCCGGCCAGTTCACCTATAGTAAGTCCATATACAACCGGAATGGGATGCATGCCCACAAAAGAGCTAAACGCTGTATCCAGCACAGGGCCGTCCACATACGCTCCGTTGGGATTGGGCCGGTCTAGCAGAATCAGCGGTATGTTGTTTTCCGCGCAGGCCTCCATCACATAGTGAAGGGTGGAAATATAGGTATAGAACCTTGCCCCAACATCCTGGAGGTCGAAGAGCATCAGTTCGATGCCTGCCAGCTCCCCCGGTTCCGGCTTCTTATGACTGCCATAAAGGGAAGCCACCGGGATCCCAGTCAAAGGATCGGTACCATCTTCAATTTGTACGCCTGCAGCCCGATCGCCACGGAATCCGTGTTCGGGAGCAAATACTTTGACAATCTGATCCCGCTCAATACCCCTTGCAAGCAGTGTATCCACAAGGTGACGCCCCCCAACAAGCGAGGTATGGTTGGCCACCAGGGCAATCTGTTTGCCTTCAATAAGAGCCAGGTACTGGTCCAGTTGATCGGCTCCACAACGCACCGGAGGTGTATCCGGGGAACATGCAGCCATCAAACCGTTCAGGATGAATATTGTGGATATCAAGAATCTAAACACCGCATAAAAATAGCTAAAAGATGCATACATTTGCTGAACCCAATTGAGAATCCTTGAATACTGAGCTTTTTATCGTACGCCGGCTGATCGGCAGCAGGAAAGAGGGACGCAGTTTTTCGCGTTCCATTGTGGGCATTGCCATGTTTGGGATTGCTCTGAGCCTGGCTGTCATGATCGTGGCTGTAGCCATAGTCACTGGCTTTAAACAGGAGATCTCCAACAAGGTTACCGGATTCGGAGCCCATATTCAGATTCTGAACAGGGATTCGAATATCTCTTATGAAACCGCTCCGGTTCCGTCTGGACTGGAGAGTGTAAAGCGGGTACAAAAAATTGAGGGCATTAAAAATGTACAGGCCTTTGCCATCAAGGCCGGGATCATTAAGACCGGCGAAGAGATACACGGAGCCGTTCTTAAAGGGATCGATAAGAGCTTTGACTGGAGCTTTATTGAGGAGCACCTAACAGAAGGTGAACTCTTCCATGTGAGTGATACTGTGAGGAGCAACGATGTTGTGCTCTCGAGGTCCACTGCCCTTCTATTGAACCTGGGTTTGGGTGACCGATTTACCATGTACTTCATTCAGGACCCGCCCAGGGCCAGAACCTTTACCATCAGCGGCATTTACAATACCAGCCTGGAGCAGTTTGATATGCTTTACATCTTTGCGGATATCAAACAGGTTCAACGCCTAAACAACTGGGACAAAGGAGAAGTGAGCGGATATGAAGTGTTGATCGAAAAGATGGAGAACCTAAGTGAAATGTCGCGAAAGGTAAAGGAACAGGTTGGTCTTGATTTTCTGGAAGATGACAGCCGCCTGAGGGTGGAAACCATCCGGGAAAAGAACGCACAGATCTTCGACTGGCTGAAGCTTCAGGATATGAATGTGATCGTCCTGGTCATCCTGATGGTGGTGGTAGCCGGATTTAATATGATATCCGGGCTGTTGATCCTGATCCTGGAACGGACCAATATGATAGGAATATTAAAAGCACTGGGAACCAGCAATGTTTCGGTCCGAAAGATATTCATGTACCAGTCGGCATACCTGACCCTGGTGGGCCTGTTATGGGGAAACCTGTTTGGCCTGGGAATCTGCCTGGCACAAAAGTACCTGAATCTGATGCCACTCGATCCCGCATCCTACTACCTCGATACGGTTCCAATCAACCTGAACCTGGTCCATATCCTCCTGCTTAACCTGGGAACCATGCTCATAACCTTCCTGTTCCTTCTTATTCCGTCCATGATCATTGCCCGGATCTCACCCGACAAAAGCATCCGCTTTAATTAATATGCTCCCATGTTTAATAAAAGCACATGGATGGAAAGACTACGCCTTGAGCTTCCCGGGGAGAAGGCTCAACTCCGGATGGCTCCCAACTTTCGGGGTGATCTTACTTCTGTGGGCAAAGCTATGGAGGCTGCTGTTCTGGCCCTCTTCTACCCGGCCGATGGGGAGACCCATCTGGTATTTATCAAGCGCAATGAATATGATGGTCCGCACAGTGCTCAGGTCAGCTTCCCGGGTGGAGCCAGGGAAGCTGGTGATCTTACTCTGGAGGAGACCGCCCTCAGGGAAACTCGTGAAGAAGTGGGGATCGACGGACCATTGGAGGTCCTGGGCTCACTTACACCCCTGCACATTCCTGTCAGCAATTATATGGTTTATCCCTTTGTGGGATGGATGGAGGAACTCCCGGTGTTTCGTCCCGATCCTACTGAAGTACAATATGTGATTGAAGCGCCTTTGGCTGCTCTGCTGGACCCTGCGAACAGGGATTCTGAGATACTTTTTCACCATCAACAGTCCATAGAAGCACCTTTTTACCGGGTGGGGAAAGAGAAGATCTGGGGAGCTACTGCTATGATGCTAAGTGAAGTGCTTCATCTGGCTACCACCTTGCAATAACATCATTATTCACTATGTTCTTATAGTGTTCATAGCGGTCCATAATATCTTTTACAAAGTTGTAGGTCTCTATCCCCCTGGCAAATCCATGCCGGACCACCTGGTCGGAATAGTATTCTGGTTCAGATTTTTTCAGGAGCCACTTATCTACACTGCCAGACCAGATATTGGGATCTGATTCATAGCGTTCAGCCAGTCTCCTTGCATCCTGGATATGTCCCAGTCCGATATTGTAGGAAGCCAGGATAAATTTTATCCGTTCATCCGGGTCGACAATCACATCCTCAAAACGCTCATCAAGCCATTTGATAAAACTGGCCCCCGCTCTGATCTGCTCCTCTGGTGAAGAATCAACGGTAATCCCATAGCTTTTTGCTGTAATCGGCATGAGCTGCATCAATCCAAAGGCACCAGCCCAGGAGACCGCATCCGGATTGAACCTCGACTCCTGATAAACGACAGATGCAAGCAATCTCCAGTCCCATCCAATACGTTCACTCTCCTTTCTGATCACAGCATCAAAGGGTGAAATCTTTCCGCTCCCCAGGGTATAGTATTCGCTGTGGATGTTCCTGTAGGAGTGCCTGTTATTGAAGTATTTATGGTAAAGAATGGCATAATTGTCGGTCTTTCGATAGCTTGTGATCCACTGATCAATGACCTTAAGCAAGCTGTCGGACCGGGGATGGACTGCCCAGGCCACATGCTGCGGAAAAGAGATGGCTGTTCCCACATCCAGCTGTGGGAAATAGGTGGTATTGACCAGTCCCACATTCTCATCACAGACCATATAATCGATCTCTCCCAGGGCCACACGCTGGATCAGCCGCTCCGACTCAAGATTTACTTCCCTGATATCGATCCCCCCGCCAATCTCGTTGGAAAGTGTGCGCAAGCGGGCTTCATACACCGAACCTGCCTGTACATATACCACCTTTCCCGCCAGATCAAGTTGGTTGCGGATCAGTGCAGCTTCCCGCTGCTTTTGGTTCATCTTATCCCACTCCGCTGGCTTTCTCTGAACCAGTACCTGTCTTGTTTGAAGAAATGGCTCAGTAAAGGCCACATCCTGTTTTCTCCTGGAGGTAACGGTAAGGTTCATGGCAATCATATCCACACTTCCTTCACGCAGATCACTGAAATTCCTTTCAAGATCGTTACTTACACTTACCTCAAGAGGCAGGTTCATATGATTGGCCAGCTTCTGCAACATCTCATACTGAAATCCCAGGGGCTGACCCCGGTAGAGAAAATAGCTTATTGAGTTATACTCTGTAACCACCCTTAATGCTCCATACTGCCTGATCATCTCCATGTGTGTGATCCGGTTTTCCGGCTTTAACTGCTCCACATCTCGGAACCTGGGCTCTCCACTCGGCTTGCAGGCTCCCAAAAAGAGTGTAGCCAGGACCAGCAAGAGCAGGACAAGGGTGCGATATGTATGCTTTTTAGTCATAGAAGTACCATACCAGGCCCAGGCGGAAATGCCTGGGTTTCATGGGATAGGGTTCGGCTGTAAAAAATTCATTGCCTGCAAATGCAACGCTCTGCAAGACATTGTTGTAGGAGGCAAATAAACGTGTCGATTTAATACGGAATGCAAAAAAGACATCCACAAAGGGATACATACCTATTTCCGTCTTGTCCTGAAGATTGAAGACTCCGGTTGCAGGCATGTAGCCGCTTGCATGGTATTTGGTAGTGAGGTAGACGTCAAACCCAAAATCGGCAACCAGCGCTCCTTTAAAGAGCGACTGTTTCCAGTAATTGGACGAATAGATAGCAGCGAAGGGAAGGTTCAGCACTTCCTTGGCCGTAGAATATTGAATTAGCAACCTGTTGTCGGAATTGTAGCCTGATACTTTGAAATGCTTTGACATTTGGGCCGAAAGTACCAGCAGGTCCTTGTCATATGCCCGAGGCATAGCAAGCGTGTCCCAATAGATATAGTCTGAGATAAAGGCGGCTCCAATCCTGAGATCCATCTCCAATTCATGGCTCTGGACAAAAGCCTCACCCTTGATCCGAAGCATGGAGGAAAAATCATTGTCCCACTTAAAAAACGAGGATGAGTAGCGCATGGTAAAGTAGTGGGGACGGGCCAGCTCAAAGCTTCCCCTGAGTCCCAGATCTGTTTTTCCGCCCAGTTCTCTTGAAAAAGTGGTATTCAGATTGAAATTGTTCTGGTTGTATCCAAGCAGATAGTACTTTCCATCGATGACCCAGTCCCAGACCCCTGTGGTGGGTCCAGCCAGGTGAAGTCCCAGGAAAACATCGTTGAAGTACTCCGTATGGTACTGACTGATAACCGTATCGGGGGCCAGAGAATCTACGACAGAGACTGGCGAAAGCATTCCAAAGCGCTTGAACTCATGTCCGGCATAGATCCGTGCCGAGATCTTATCATAATCGGGATCGCCCAGGATCAGCTGCAATACACTTGAAATATTCTGTTGAACTGCCGAGTCCCTTGCAATATCAGTCAAGTAATAATAGTTGCTGTACACCGGTGACAAAAGACTGTCCACCTCATCGTAATATTTTTTAAACTGCTGTCCGGCTGCGAGCTGGTAGGAGATTGAAAGGGTTTTTCCCTTAGAAGTTGTGTTCCCCAGGCTATCTGTGGAAAATTGCCGCTCGGCCAGGTTATATTTCTGCGTGGTAAACAGGGTCAGGTTCCGGTAATGGGAACGTGCATTGAGCAGGTTCACTTCGTATTCCCAAAAATTATCCTTCGCACCCATAAGAAATGAATCCCTGTTAGCGATCCCCCCATTGTCCTGCAGGGTCTTAAAATCGTTGTAGTAAAAGGTGCCAAAAATACTGTACCTGTTCTTTGCGTGACTCAAAAAAAGGCCCGCCCTGATTGTCTTGGTCTCCTGGTTAGTATATAAAGGCTTGCCACCCAGAATATTAAAATCAATTCCGAAATTAGTATAAGGAGAGGCATTCTGGGTATGCATAAGCTCAATGGTCTCTTCCTTCCAATCTTTAACCGGGATGGTACTGTATGAGAGTCTGGTAAAAGGTGTTTTGGTATTAAAGAAGACTGTTCGATCGGCCGTTTTCAAATAGGGATCCCATGCCCTTCCAAAAAGGAAAACACTGGGATCAGCTCGCCGCATGAAATCTACATGATTCAGGCCATGCCCCAGGATACCCACAGATTCATAAGAGAATCCCTGTAAATATGCCGGATTGTGATCATGCTGCAACTCGTGGGTGTTGGTATCAAGTGGCACATCCTCGAATCGAGTATAGTTGTGCTTCAGCATCCAGGTGTTGATACTTCTGCTTGTATCAATCACCTGTCCATTCACGAGCAAGGCTGTAGCATAAATCAAAATAGATATTAAGTATAGTCTTCTCACCAGGGGTGCAAGTATAACTTTAAAAATGAATATAACGAAAAAATCCCACCCGGAAATCCGGATGGGATTAAATAAGATAGGCGACGACCTACTCTCCCACAATACGCAGTACCATCGGCGCAAATGGGCTTAACTTCTCTGTTCGGAATGGTAAGAGGTGGTTCCCCACTGCAATAGTCACCTAAAGTCTTCAAATAAGATTAACATACTGGAAGAAGTATCTTTTAAATAGCCTTGAAAAAAGCTCACGGGCAATTAGTACTGCTCGGCTATGACATTACTGCCTTTACACCTACAGCCTATCAACGTTATCGTCTATAACGGCCCTTAAGGGATATCTCATCTTGAGGCAGGCTTCGCGCTTAGATGCTTTCAGCGCTTATCCCTTCCAGACGTAGCTACCCTGCAATGCAGCTGGCGCCACAACAGGTACACTAGAGG
>QMPQ01000131.1 GCA_003648635.1 Bacteroidota bacterium
CATTAAACCAGCGATCCGGAATGCCATTTATGCCAACCGGCAATACATACAATAGAGCAGGAAACCTGTTTAATCCTATGAGATGGAATTATTAGAGAGCCCCCACCACGGGGCTCTTTTTTTTACTATTAGTCCGGAGGTTTTGCTATTTTTGTGCCCTTAAGTATCATTATGGGAGATTATTGGGATCATAGGCCACAACCTGAGACAGCTGTACTGGTTGGCGTGATTACGCAGAACCAGACCGAGGAGATGGCAAGGGAGTACCTGGAGGAGCTGGCTTTCCTGGCTGACACCGCCGGGGCGGAGCGGCGTGCAATATTTACACAGCGTCTTGATGTGCCCCATCCCAAGACCTTTATCGGGTCGGGCAAGCTAAATGAAGTAAGGGAGTATGTGAAGAAGGAGGAGATCGATATGGTGATCTTTGATGATGAGCTTACTCCTTCACAACTTCGGAATGTTGAACGCGAACTGAATTGCAGGATCCTTGATCGCACCAATCTGATTCTGGATATTTTTGCCGGCAGGGCCCAGACCGCTCATGCCAAAACGCAGGTGGAGCTGGCTCAGTACCAGTACATTTTGCCCAGGCTGACCCGTATGTGGACCCACCTTGAGCGCCAGCGTGGTGGAATTGGTATGAGGGGTCCGGGAGAGACTGAAATTGAAACAGACAGGCGGATTATTCGTGACCGGATTGCCAAGTTGAAGTTGCAGCTGACAAAGATTGATAAGCAGATGATGATCCAGCGCAAGAACCGGGGAAAAATGGTGCGGGTGGCCCTGGTGGGTTATACCAATGCAGGTAAATCCACGCTAATGAACCTCCTTAGCAAATCCAAGGTCTTTGCCGAGGACAAGCTGTTTGCCACGCTTGATACAACGGTGCGTAAGGTTGTGGTTGAAAACCTTCCCTTTCTTCTCTCCGATACGGTTGGATTTATCAGGAAATTGCCCACCCACCTGGTGGAGTCCTTTAAATCGACCCTGGATGAGGTTCGTGAGGCCGATGTGTTGATCCATGTGGTGGATATTTCACATCCCAACTACGAGGAGCAGATTGAAGTGGTGGAGAGCACACTGCGGGAGCTGGGGGGTGGCGATATTCCCACCATGCTGGTCTTCAATAAGACCGATGCTTATTCCTATATAAAGAAGGATGAGGACGATCTTACTCCCTCCACCAAAGAAAACCTGAGTCTGGATGATCATATTGAGGACTGGAACCGATCACACCCCGGATCGCTATTTATATCGGCCCTTAAGAAATCCAATATCAATGAGCTAAAGGATCAGTTATACCAGAAGGTAAAGAAGATTCATGTGAAGCGCTATCCTTACAACGACCTGCTCTATTGAGCCCTTGTTTCTAAAGTGATCCGGGAAACCGGCTTATACCAATCCCTTCTTAACCATGTATTCGGCGATCTGAACAGCGTTCAGGGCAGCACCTTTTTTGATCTGATCCCCCACACACCAGAATGCGATACCTTTAGGGTTGGAGAGATCTTTGCGCAGTCTTCCAACGAAAATATCATCCTTGCTGGCCGATCCCAGGGGCATGGGGTAGACATTATTTGCAGGGTCGTCCTGCAGGGTGATTCCTTCGGCTTTTGAGAGTGCATCCTTCACTTCTTCCAGATCCAGTGCTTTTTCTGTCTCCACCCAGAGGGCTTCAGAGTGATTACGAAGGACGGGAACCCGTACGCAGGTGGAGCTGACTTCGATATCGGAATGCATGATTTTACGCGACTCGTTGTACATTTTCATCTCCTCCCCGGTGTATCCGTTCTCTTTGAACACATCAACATGTGGGATCAGGTTGTAGGCCAGCTGGTGCTGGAACTTTTCAACGGTGACTGGTTCACCTGCGACAATCTGGCGAATCTGCTCCTCCAGCTCGGCCATGGCAGCGGCACCTGCACCACTGGCAGCCTGGTAAGTGGCAGCATGCACCCGCCTGATGGGGGAGAGATCGTTAATGGGTTTCAGGCATACAACCATCTGGATGGTGGTACAGTTAGGATTGGCTACAATGTTTCTGGGAAGGTGATGCAGGTCCTCCGGGTTGACCTCTGGAACCACAAGCGGTACATCCTCTTCCATTCTGAAGGCAGAGGAGTTATCGATCATAATGGTCCCGTGTTTGGTAATGGTGGAGGCAAATTTTTTGGAAGTACCTCCTCCGGCAGAAGTTAAAGCAATATCAATGTCTTTGAAATCGTCATTCTCTTTCAGCTCTTTTACGGTAAGGGTCTTCCCATTAAATGTATACTGGCTTCCGGCACTCCGGGGAGAACCAAACAATACCAATTCGTCCAGGGGGAAGGCTCTTTCCCGGAGCACGCGCAGGAACTCCTGTCCAACGGCTCCGCTTACGCCAACTACAGCTACTTTCATGATCGCTAATCTTAAGTTATCAGTCTGCAAAAATCATCATTTTTTTGCTTATACGAGATACATCCTGCTAATTATTTTACTTATTTCTTTCAAATTGGAAGGACAGTATCAGTTTGACTTTGAAATTGATAGTTCAGGGATGGGAAGATGCCTGGGGAGTACATGGATACAGGTGCCTGAGCAACGGTGGAGTTGCGATACCATGCATCCCATTGAAGGGGCCTATTCCCTTCACCACTCTTATGATAGTCCGGAGGAGGGCTGCGACTACCTGGTTCTCTGGTGTGACCCCCTCAATACAAGGGAGCCCTTTTCTTATTCCTTCAGGATCAGGCATGGCTTTGCACCCAGCTCCCTTAACAACTGGCAGCTGGCGCTGGGCGCATCTTTCAATGATGGATCGGAGCCTAATATTGTAAGCGGCCTTGTTCTGGGGATTAATTATACCGGATCGGATGATCTGGTGAAGATATGGCGAGTTGACAAGGGAGAAGCAGAAGTAAGGTGTACCACCACCCTGAATTACCAGGAGCAGGTAGGAAGGGATCAGGCTCCACTATTCCTCTTGAGTGGGGACGGTGATGGAAGCCTGGATCTTTATTGGTCTCCCGATCCCACAGCACAGCTTGCAGTGTGGCTGGGCTCATGTCGGGTCGATGAGATAGACTGGGGCAGGCAACTTATTATACGACACAAGTACACTGCATCCAGAGACCGGGCTTTGTGGCTGGATCGACTTGTGCTGGAGGGGCATTTTGTGCAGGATACTATTGCCCCTGAGCTTAGCGGAGTGGAATTTATGGATGAGTTTAGCCTGCAGCTTGACTTTTCTGAAAGGGTGGTAATATCTGAAGCTTGCTCCTTTAGACTTTATTCGGAGGATAAGCCCTCAGGATTGAATCCAGACAGTCTCCGGGTAATTGAGAAGGGGCTTGTAATCTCTTTCCCGGAGGAGATTCCAAATCGTGTTCCTCACCAAATTCTGCTTGAGGGGGTGGTGGATTTAGACGGGAACCTCTTAAGGGACACCCTGGTGAATGTGTTGCGAAATGAAGCGCAATGGGGCGATCTGGTCTTTAATGAAGTAATGGCCGATCCAGATCCGGCAGTTGATTACAAGGAAGAGTACCTGGAACTTTTTAAGCGCTCAGACTACCCCCTTAACATGGAAGGGTGGCAGTTGCAGGTGAATGAACGCAGCTATCTCCTGAATAACTCTAATGTGGAACCGGGAGACTTCATCTTGATAAGGGGGATCACTCTTCCCAATGATGGGGCCATTTTGTCCCTCGTGAGCAAAGAAGGGACCCTGGTTCATGCGACATCCTATGAGATACCCTGGAATGGTCCAGACTGGAAGAAGGAGGGAGGATGGTCGCTGGAATCGCCAGATGCGGATCAGGTCTGCAGAGTATCTGCCAACTGGGGATATACAAACGATCGGGGGGGAGGAACCCCAGGAAGAGAAAACAGCAATCATTCCATACGGGTGGATGTGGAGGCACCAGTCTTGCTTTATGCAGGTTTGGGTGATACGAGAGATATCTTTTTGCACTATAGTGAGCCCATACATTTTCTCCAGGATTTGAAGGCAGCCATCAGATTGGATCCGGGAGGTGCAGTGCCGGATTCGGTGCTGCTCATTGATCCTCTTCGGGAGATCCTGCAGCTGCATTTCCCGGAGGACTTTCCGGACTGGCCGAAATATCAACTCGCAGTACCTGGATTTGGCGACTGTATGGGCAATGTGTCGGATGATCTTGTCTTCATGGCCGGGGCTGTTTCCCAAGCCCTTTATGCTTCGGTGCTAATAAATGAAATTATGTATGACCCGGAGGAGGGATTCCCGGAATATGTGGAGCTCTTCCTGCCGGGGGACAAAATTCTGGACCTGCAGGATCTTGCCATATACCTGGTAGAAGAAGGGGATTCTGCAGACCATCCAATCGCGCTATCAACCCACTCCAGGCTAATAAAGCCCGGACAGTACCTGGTGCTTACAGAATCAGCCCCGCATCTAATGGATAGCTACGAGTTGGAGCTATCCGGACAGTGGGTGGAGGTGGAGGGACTGCCCGGGCTAAATAACAGCAGCGGCAGTATTTACCTGTGCGACCGTGCAGGCAATGTGGTGGATTATGCGAGGTATAGCGATGAGATGCATATGGAGCTGCTGGACGATCCCAGGGGGATCAGCCTGGAGCGGATCTCTGTGAAGCGTAAGGGAAACGAGCCGGACAACTGGCATTCTGCGGCTTCCATTGTTGGGTATGCCACTCCCGGCAGGGAAAATTCACAATCCTTAATGGAGAACGATTCAGACCTGTTGTTGGATGTGGCACCGGAGGTGTTTAGTCCGGATAATGATGGCTACAACGACCTCCTGGAAATCACCCTTGCTACTGGGGGGAACGACTGGGTGATTGGATTGATCATTACCGATTTGCAGGGAAACAGGATCAGGGTACTGGCCAACAATCACCTGGCAGGGCCGTCGGTGAGCTATAGTTGGGATGGAGAGGGGCAGAACGGAGCCATGCAGCCCATGGGCTTCTATGTGATCCATGCCCGGGGATATCGTCCTTCCACAGGGGAGCAATGGATCAGGAGGAGGGCGATTGGACTGGTGTACCGGTAGTCTTTTGCAGTCCTTTTCTGGTGAGCAATACAATCAGGATGGCCCCAAATCCCAGATAGGCTATGAAACGGAAGGTGGGTAAAAATCCAACCCTGTCGATGGAGGCACCTACCAGGGGATAAACCAGCACGCTTACGAAAAAGTTAAGGGTCATGTAAATGGAATTTACAAAAGCCTTTTTCTCGGTATTAAGTTCCTGCACCGTAGCAAGCATTACCGAAGTAGGTGCAAAAATAAAAAAGCCAAGTGGTAGCAGCACCGGGAAAATCCAGAATCCCTCCAGGTTCAGGAACAGGAGGGTAAGCAGGGGAGTCCCAATGCTGATGATCAGGAGGGTCCTGAACCTGCCAATTTTATCACTGATGGTTCCGGCAAAGAGGGCACCCATGGCCCCGGAGAGCTGGAGGACAGCCAATGCTATTTCCGAATAGTGAAGCGAGTTCCCCGTTGAGGTAAGGAAGGTGGGCAGAAAATAGGTAACCGATGCCTTCATGCCTGCCTGGAAAAGAGTGAATCCTCCGGTGAGCACAAAGGCGGTTGAAAAACGAAGGAATATCTTCCAGTAGCTTCCTTCCTGGTGTTTCCTGGAGGAAGTGGGGGGCGTAAAATTTGCTTTCCTGAACTGGAACCAGAGAACCACAGAGGCCACAAGGCCCAGGGGCATCATTCTCCACATTCCTTCCAGTCCCCACCAGCTGATCACCCCCAGGATGACCAGGGGACCGGCTGTGCGTGCCAGTTCGCCTCCCCCCATATAGTAACTCATTCCTTTCCCCACACGACTTCCCGAAAGCTGCCGCACCATCACAGGGGTGGGAATGTGCCATAACATGGAGCTGATTCCCGAAAAGAAAACCAGGATGGCCAGGAAGGTATAGCCGGGTGCCATGCCAATAAGGCTCATAAAAACAGCCGTTAATGCGGGGGAGAAGATCACCATGTAGCGCATCACGGGTCGCTCTGCAATGATACCTATCAAAGGGTTGAAAAGGGAGGGGATTCGCTGAATCACTGCAAGCATTCCGGTCATCCCATAAGACATTCCCAGCTTCTCAATGAGCAGTGGCAGGGCAGGAGCAAGGAAGGCCGTATAGCAATCGTGCACAAAGTGGACAGCTGAGATGGTCAGCACCTTCCCTTTTTCAAATCCGTCCCTGCCTGGTTTCATCAGTCTGTGATCAAGTTGATGATCAGTTCTGTGAGTTTGGGCGCAGTTTTTTCAGCAGCTTCGATCACATCTTTATGAGTTAATTTCTTGATTTTACCGGGAACTCCCAGATCGGTAATTACCGAAACAGCAAAGATTCTGATTCCCATCTGGTGGGCAGCGATGGCTTCTGGAACCGTGGACATCCCTACGGCATCGCCCCCGATGATGCGCATATACTGATACTCCTTGGGGGTCTCCAGGGTGGGTCCGCTTACTCCCACATAGCATCCTTCCTGGATCGGGATCTGAAGCTCCTGAGAAAGGGTTCTGGCTTTTTGAAGCAAGATCGGATCGTAGGTCTGACTCATATCAGGGAATCTGGCGCCAAATTCAGGAGTATGTTTTCCTAAGAGGGGATTGGGCATCAGGCTGATGTGATCATTGATCACCATAATGTCGCCAATCTCAAAATCGGGATTCATTCCCCCGGCAGCGTTGGAGACAACCAGGGTTTTAATGCCCAGGAACTTCATCACCCGGATGGGGAATATCACTTCCTGCATCTCGTAACCCTCGTAAAAATGAAATCTTCCCTGCATTACCAGGACACGCTTTTCTCCCAGTAATCCGGAGATCAGCAAGCCTTCATGACCTTCTACGGTAGAGACCGGGAAGTGTGGAATGGATTCATAGTCCACCACATGTTCCACCTCCAGTTGATCCACTATTTTTCCCAGACCGCTTCCCAGGATAATGGCTGTGTCGGGGCTCTCAGGAATCCTCTCCCTGATATAGGATACTGCTTCTTTTATTGCTGTTAACATAGGTCAAAATTTGTCGGTCAAATTCATCTTTATCGTCATTCAGGAAATGTACATGAATGCGCACTGCATGCATGGCATCCCGGATTTCTGGTTCAGGCTTATGGTTCCGCAGCCTCGTGGCATCCTTTTCGGTGGTCAGCACCAGGATCTCCTTATGTACCTTTTTTAGTTTATGGTAGGTGGTGGAGATCTTTTCCATATCCTTCCCGGAATAGTCATGGTGATCGGGGAAAGAAAGTTCCGTGAGCTTGGTGCTGATGCTTCGGGCATACTGGCGAAGCGGTCTTGGATTAGCAATTCCACTTACAATCAGGACTGCACCCACCTGTTCTTTAAACCATGAAGCATCTCTGCTACGGGTTTCAGTATAAACCGGGGTAAGGTCGCCATAGCGCATGGTAGTAAAAAAGAGGTGCTGACCAATGGAGAGGCCAAGCCGATTTACATATTCACGAAATTCGATTGGTTTGATTCTCTCAGGCGAGCGGGTCACCAGGATGATATTGGCACGATTCAGATTGCTTGCAGGTTCACGTAACATTCCGGCCGGAAGCAAGCGATCACTGTCAATGGGTCGTGTATAGTCAATGAGAAGAATGGAGAATCCTGGTTTGATTGAGCGATGCTGGTAAGCATCGTCCAGGAGGATCACTTCCACGGGGGGAGTCTGTTTCATCAGCATCTCCACTCCATGTACGCGTTTTCTGTCTACTGCCACTGTTATTTCCGGGAAGCGCTTAGAGATCTGCAGGGGTTCATCTCCGATCTCACTGACACTTGCGTTTGCAGAGGCAATTCTGAAATTCCTGGTTTTTCTTTTGTACCCCCTGCTCAGTGTGGCGACGCTGAACTCACTGTTGAGGAGTTCAACAAGGTACTCCACATGTGGTGTCTTACCAGTTCCTCCAACTGTAATATTGCCAACAGAGATCAGGGGGAGATTAAAACCGGAAGAACTAAAGATGCCATTATCATAGAGGCTATTTCTGATCCAGATAACCAGGCCGTAGAGCCAGGAAAAAGGGATCAGAACGACCTTCCAGGTAATGCGACCGGTTTTATTCATGATGGATGATCCGATATTTCAGCTATGTATGCCCTGCAGACGCTTAATGCAGTTCAATTTCATAAGGCATGATTGCCTGTATCCCATGCATTTTCTGGATATCCTGTATTTTCCTGTAGTGACGGTAGCTAAGTCCAAGTTCACGTTGCAGGATACGGTCGGTCCGAACCATGGAACCTCCTGTGAGCTGCTTCATGATAGCTGCCATGGGATCTTCAAGCCTGGGCAGCGATTGAACACGGTAATCTTCCAGTCCGGCCATCTCTGCCGCCACTTCAATTGATTTCTGCAGTCCTCCATACATGTCAATCAAGCCCAGCTCCAGAGCATTCGATCCTGCCCAGACACGGCCCCCGGCAATGGCATCGATCTCATCGTATGATTTTCCTCGTCCCTCGGCAACGATATTCACGAAATTGACATAGAAATCATCGATCATTTTCTGAACAATGACACGCTCGTCAGGATCCAGTGGATCCATAGCCGTAAGAATATTGGAGTTCTCATTGGTTTTTACCACATCGGTGGTAACGCCAATTTTGTCATTCATCAATTTTTGCACATTGGGAAACAGTCCGAATACTCCAATGGAACCCGTAATAGTACCAGGACTGGCCAGAATGGTATCGGCAGGAGCTGCGATGTAATAACCTCCCGAAGCGGCCACATCGCCCATGGAGGCCACTACTGGTTTCTCCTTTGCTGCCAGCATCACTTCCCGGTGGATCACATCAGAAGCCGAACCGCTTCCACCCCCGGAGTTGATCCTGAAAACAATGGCCTTGACCGACTTGTCTCTCCGGGCTTTCCGGATGGCTTTGGAGATGCGCTCTGAACTGATATAGCCTTCGCCGGCATTTCCATCCACCACACTGCCCATGGCATAAATAACAGCCACTTTATCTTTGCTGTATTTTTTCTTCTCCTTCACTGGAGCGTCCTTATAGCTCTTTAATGAAACAGCCTCCAGGTCGTCCTCTTCTTCAACTCCCAGTTTTCCCTTCATCAGGGTGAGCATCTCATCATAGTAGATCAGTCCGTCGATCATACCCGTTTCCACCAGTTGATCTGAATCGATGGTGCTAAGATCATCGGCAATCCGGTTCAGTTTCTCTACGGACATTCCACGGCTCACGGAAATATCTTCAACAATTTTGCCCCAGAGTGCACCCACATAACTTTCAATCTGCTCTCTGTTCTCAGGGCTCAGGTCATTTCTAAGGAAGGGTTCCACCGCCCCTTTATAGGAGCCGTGCCTGATCACCTGCATCTCCACACCAACCTTTTCCAGCGCATCCTTATAGAACATCACTTCGGCGCTCATTCCATTAAAGAGGAACATCCCTTCCGGAGTCATAAAGACACTATCGGCCACCGATGCCAGGTAATAGGATTTCTGTGTATAGGCATCCGAGTAGGCATAGATAAATTTCCCACTCTCTTTAAAATCCAGCATGGCCTCCCGGATCTCTCCCAGCGTCGCGATGCCGGCTGAGACAGCACCCAATCTCATAAAAATACCTTCTATATTATCATCTGTCTTGGCCTTATCCAGGTCTTTCAGGATCTGGTTCAGTCCCATGATTTCGTCATACATGAAATTGCCTGAAAACAGGAGGGCAAATGGATCTTCGTTGGCACGGTCCATAATCTTTGCATTGAACTTTGCCACCAGAAGAGAATTCTCTTTGACCTCTACGGGGTCTTTGGAGGTTGATGCGGCAATAATACCCATGAAAATCAGAAAGACCAGTACGGTCATAATAACCAGGCCGGTAATGGTTGCCAGCAGGCTGCTCAGGAAATTTTTCATATCAAGAAATTTTGAAGCAGCAATGTACTAAAAATGTGTATGATATTAAATACCTTAGTTCAGAGAAAGCATGAACCTGATTTACCTTTCACTGGGAAGCAACCTGGGCCGCAGGCAGCAGCATATTGAAGAGGCTTTAAAGCTGATTCAGAATCGTATAGGCGGGATTGAACATGTGTCCCGGTTCTATGAATCGGAACCCTGGGGGTTCTCCAGTGCTTACAACTTCTGTAACTGCTGCCTGGCACTTCGAACCACCATTGATCCGCTTCCTTTAATGGATCGGTTGCTTGAGATCGAGCATGAGATGGGCAGACGTAGAGATGGGATGGGCTACAGCGACCGGGTAATAGATATTGACATGCTTTTCTACGGAGATATGCAGATGGACCATCCCCGGCTGAAACTTCCGCATCCTTCCATGGGAGACAGAAGGTTTGTGCTGGCTCCCCTGGCCGAAATAGCCCCGCAATTTATTCACCCTGTGGTCGGAATAAGCATCACTCAGATGTTGCAAGCCTGTACCGACCAAAGTGATGTGGTCCCCCTGACTCCAGAGTAAGCTATGGATAAAATGAGCTTCTGCTCAGGATCTTTTTATCAGGAGTTCTTCCCAGAACATATAGAAAGCTGTATAGATAACTGACCAAATAAAATTGGCAGCAATCAGGTAGAGGAACCTGGATTTTGAAG
>QMPQ01000132.1 GCA_003648635.1 Bacteroidota bacterium
AAGATGGAGAAGGAGAAGGAAGCTTCTGAAACCAAAGCTAAGGCTGAGAAGAAGCTTGAGAAGAACAAGGAGAAGTTCGAGAAAGAGGAGAAAACAGAGGCAAAGGGTGAACAAAGGCCAAGGCCCAGAACCAAGGGAGAAAAGGTAGAGGTAAAGAAAGATCCTAAAGTTGAAGTAAAGGAAGAGCCTAAAGCTGAAGTCAAAGAAGAGCCCAAGGCTGAAGTGAAGGAAGAGCCCAAGGCTGAGGTCAAAGAAGAGCCAAAAGCTGAGGTGAAGGAAGAGCCTAAAGTTGAAGTGAAGGAAGAGCCCAAGGCTGAAGTCAAAGAAGAGCCCAAGGCTGAGGTCAAAGAAGAGCCTAAGGCTGATGTCAAAGAAGAGCCTAAAGCTGAAGTGAAGGAAGAGCCCAAGGCTGAGGTCAAAGAAGAGCCCAAGGCTGAAGTGAAGGAAGAGCCCAAGGCTGAGGTGAAAGAAGAGCCCAAGGCTGAAGTCAAGGAAGAGCCCAAGGCTTAATCGTACGATTTCGATAAACAATTAATAACCGCATTTAAAGACAATATATAATGGCTGATATTAAAGCTGCAGATGTTGCAAAACTGAGAAAATCTACTGGTGCAGGTATGATGGACTGCAAAAAAGCATTGCAGGAAGCTGATGGTGACTTCGACAAAGCTATTGATCTTATTCGTCAAAAAGGTAAGGCAATCGCCAACAAGCGTGCCGACCGTGAAGCCAGTGAAGGTTGTGTTCTGGCCAAAGTTGATGGTAACTATGGTGCCTTGATCTCCCTGAACTGCGAAACCGATTTTGTAGCCAAGAATGAGAAGTTTATAAAGTTTACCACTTCCATCCTGGATTTAGCCGTCGCTGAAAAGCCTGCTGATCTGGAAGCCCTTAAAGCCCTTTCAATGAACGGTAAGGTACTGGCCGATGTGATCACCGAAGAGTCTGGTACCATTGGAGAGAAGCTGGAACTGGCTTACTTCGATTTCATCCAGGCCGAAAAGGTTCAGCCTTATAACCATATTGGAAACAATCTGGCAACTCTGGTTGGATTCAGCAAAGCTGATGTTGCAGAGCAAGTGGCCAAGGATGTAGCCATGCAAATTGCCGCTATGGCTCCTGTTGCTGTTGATGAAGCCGGTGTTTCTGCCGAGGTAATTGCCAAGGAGAAAGAGATTGGTCGTGCAAAAGCAATTGAAGAAGGCAAACCTGAGAACATTGTAGACCGCATTGCTGAAGGCATGGTCAAGAAATTTCTCAAGGAGAGTACCCTGCTGAATCAGGAATTTACAAAAGATAACAAGAAGACCGTTGCCCAGTATATCCAGGAGGCTGACAAAGACCTCAAGGTAACCGGATTTAAAAGGTTTTCTGTGAAGTAAGATATTAATTGGTACTTGTTAAAAGGCTGTTCTGCTCGATGCGGGACAGCCTTTTTCTATTATAGCCTCCTCTCAGGGGTATTCCTTCGCCGCTTAAAACTTTTACTGCGTAAATGTTTGTAGGCGGTTTCAGGACCACCCCTTTTGAGGCGTAATAAAACTGGCTGCCACATCGATGCTTATTGAGGAAGCATGCTTACCTCACCCCGCACTGATAATATGGAGGGAGGTGTTTTTATTAGGTGCCTATAAATGTTCACGCAGTGAAGATTTTCAGCACCGTTAAAAATATCTCCCCTCCAGATTAGTTGCTTTTTACTACTTTTAAAAGAAAAAGGGACCCTATGTCTGGATACAAGAGGATTTTACTAAAGCTGAGTGGAGAGGCGCTGATGGCGGGTCGGTCGCATGGAATTGACTCTGAAAGGCTGAACGACTACATTGAGGAGATCATCGAGGTGTCCCACATGGAGATCCAGGTGGGGATCGTGATTGGCGGAGGAAATATCTTCCGTGGAATGTCAGGGGTTGAAGCCGGATTTGACCGGGTGAAAGGGGATTATATGGGCATGCTGGCCACTGTTATAAACGGACTCGCCCTGCATAGTGCTTTCCAGTCGAAGGGAATCAAGTCCAGGCTCTTTACGGCTATACGTATGGAACCAGTGGCCGAATTCTATTACAAACCCAAGGTAATTGAAGCCCTTGAGCAAAACGAAATAGTGATTTTTTCAGGAGGGACCGGGAATCCATATTTTACAACCGATACGGCTGCCACACTCCGTGCTGTTGAAATGGAAGCCGATGTGATGCTGAAAGGAACCCGTGTGGATGGAGTCTATACCAGCGATCCGGAGAAAGATCCGGATGCGCTTAAATATGATGAACTCACCTTCTCAGAAGCCCTGGAAAAGGAGTTAAGGATTCTGGATCAGACCGCTTTTACCATGTGTAAGGAGAATAAGCTGCCCATTATCGTCTTCAATATGAACGAGAAAGGGACCCTGAAGAAGCTTCTTTCGGGTAAAAAAATTGGAACTTTAATCAAAAATTAGATAATTTAGGATCGAAATGAAAATCTGAGATCATGAACGAAGAAGTCCAAATGGTCTATGAAATGGCCAAAGAGAACATGGAGAAAACCATTGAGCACCTCGATAATGAGTTGATGCGTATCAGGGCAGGCAAGGCCAATGTACATATTCTGGATGGAGTTATGGTAGATTATTACGGCACTCCTACTCCCCTCAATCAGGTGTCCAACATCAGTACTCCTGATGCCAAAACCATTATGATCCAGCCCTGGGAGAAAAGCATGATCGAACCCATTGAAAAGGCATTGATGGTTTCCAACGTGGGAATTACACCAGGAAACAATGGTGAAGTTATTCGCCTGGTTGTTCCTCAGCTTACGGAGGAACGTCGCGTTGACCTGGTAAAACAGGTAAAAAACGAAGGAGAAAACGCACGCGTGAGTGTCAGAAATGCACGCCGCGAAGCTAATGACGAATACAAAAACATGCAGAAAGATGGCCTCTCAGAAGATGAAACCAAAACTGCAGAAGACGATATTCAGAAGCTCACCGACGAATTCACCGAAAAGGTGGAGAAAATTGTAGAAGCCAAGGATCAGGATATCATGACCATCTAAAGCTCGAGGATCCTGAATACCTCAGAAAGGTCGGGCGACAGGATAATCTCAGTCCGGCGGTTCGTTCTTCTGGCCTCCGGCGTATTGGCCGAATCCACAGGCAGAAATTCACCCCTCCCGGCTACAGTCAGCCGAGTTGGATCAATTCCGGAACCATCCAACAAGATTCTGACTATAGAGGTGGCCCTCAGGACACTCAAATCCCAATTGTCCTTAATGGACGCTCCCTTTCTAAAGGGAACATCATCGGTGTGACCTTCAATCATAATATCAATTTCAGGATTCCTGGCCAGCACCTGGGCCAGTTGTCTCAAGGCCTGAACGCCTTTGGGATCAACGCTTGTACTTCCCGATTTGAACAGTAATTTCTCGTCCATGGATACGTAAACTTTCCCATTTTTCCTGGTTACCGTAAGTCCCTGCCCTTCAAATCCCATCAAGGCATCAGCTACCTTCTGCCGAAGATCATCCAGTATCCTGTCTTTCTGGTATAGCATCTCCTCCATCTCCATCAGGCGCGCATTCCTGGCCTCCAACTCGGCCGTGAGCTGGTTTAGATCCTGACGCTGACCGGCCACATTTGCTTCGAGCTCCTTAAGCAGTTGCTGCTTGGTAGCCAGGTCCTCCTGGGTAGTCTGCAATTCATTCAACAAGCGGCGGGTCTCTCTGGCATTGCCACGCAACAATGCTTCATGGGTAGATTCAAGATCGGCATACTTTCGCTCAAGCTGCACAAGCTCCTTCTCCAGATCTTCCAACTGCTTATGGATCCTGATGCTATCCTCCGTGAACTGCTCCTTCTTAGCTTCAACTTCATCGAACTTTGCCTTCATCTCCCGGTTCTCCACCGTCAGAAATTCGTTTTCGGCCATTAGTACATCCCGCTCACCCTGAAGGGAGTTGCTTTTATCAACTTGCTGACTGAATTTGCCTGAGGGAACACAAGAACCCAGCAGTGCCATCCCGATTGCTATATATAAAATCCTCTTCATCATATCTACATAACGGTTCAATTGGAGAAAATTACATAAAAATTGTTGTCCTTTTTTGCCATTTTGTCCCCACGCTTGTTTAAGATATTAACATCCATAATTATTTGTAACTTTGCACCAGCAAATTTAGGTGATGTCGGAGAACGAGAGATCATACAAATTACTCGAAACAATTGGGAGCCCGGACGACATGAAGTCGCTGACACCCGAGCAGTTACGTCAACTCAGTTCCGAACTGCGTCAGTATATCATTGAGATCGTATCGTCCAATCCCGGACACTTTGGTGCCAGCCTTGGGGTGGTGGAACTTACCGTAGCCCTTCACCACGTTTTCAATGCTCCCTACGATCAGATAATCTGGGACGTGGGTCACCAGGCTTATGGCCATAAAATTCTTACCGGACGAAGGGAGGTTTTCCATACCAACAGAAAGTATGGAGGGATCAGCGGATTCCCAAAACCTTCGGAAAGTAAATACGACGCCTTTGGGGTAGGGCACTCCTCTACTTCTATCTCTGCAGCCCTCGGTATGGCTGCCGGCAACGACTATCAGGATGAGGCGGAGCGTCAGGTGGTGGCTGTGATCGGCGATGGTTCTCTAAGCGGAGGGATCGCCTATGAAGCCCTGAACAATTCGGGTCACGCAGGAAAAAATTTGCTGGTTATCTTAAATGACAATAATATCTCCATCGACCCCAGTGTCGGTGCCATGAAGGATTACCTGCTCGACATTACCACCTCGAAATCCTATAACAAGGTTAAAAATGATGTGTGGAACCTGCTGGGTTACATGAATAAAATTACTCCACACGCCAGGACCTATGCTCAGAAAATTGAGAATGCCATCAAGTCCATTCTACTGAAACAGAGCAACCTTTTTGAGTCCCTCAACTTTCGTTATTTTGGTCCGGTTGACGGGCATGATGTCCTACACCTGACCGAGATCCTGAGGGATATGAAAAATATCCCCGGACCCAAGTTGTTACATGTGATTACTCAAAAGGGTAAGGGATTTGCCAGGGCCGAGGAAAACCAGACGGAATTTCATGCTCCGGGCAAATTCAATATTCATACCGGAGAAATTATTCAAAAAGTGCCGGACGGTCCCGAACCTCCCCTCTATCAGGATGTTTTCGGTGATACCATTCTAGAACTGGCAAAAATCAATAAGAAAATCATCGGCATCACGCCTGCCATGCCTACCGGTTCTTCCCTGAAGACCATGATGGATGAGATGCCCGACCGCACCTATGACGTAGGAATTGCAGAGCAACATGCAGTCACTTTTTCGGCCGGACTCGCAATTTCGGGAATGATCCCTTTCTGCAATATTTATTCCTCCTTTATGCAGCGGGCCTACGACCAGGTTATTCACGATGTGGCCTTACAGAAGCTGCCAGTGGTCTTTTTCCTGGATCGGGCCGGTCTGGTCGGTTCAGATGGAGCCACACACCATGGGGCCTACGATCTTGCTTTTTTCAGGTGTATCCCGGGCATGACCATCGCCTCGCCTCTCAACGAGATAGAGATGCGAAATATGATGTATACGGCTCAACTCAAGCCCCAGGGACCTTTTGTAATTCGTTATCCAAGAGGAAGAGGTGTAACCGTGGATTGGAAACAGCCATTCAAAGAGGTCGAGATTGGTACAGGACAACAGCTTAAAAATGGATCAGATCTGGCCATTCTTTCGCTTGGTCCCATCGGAAAAGAAGCTACCAAAGCCATTGAGTTACTTGAAAAGGAGCATATAAGTGTGGCACACTTTGATATGCGTTTCCTCAAGCCTTTGGACAATAAATTATTAAAGACCGTCTTCTCCAACTTCAATAAGATCATTACCCTGGAAGATGCCTCCATTGTGGGTGGATTGGGAAGTGCTGTGATTGAATACATGAACGACAACAGCTACAAAGCCAAGGTTATCCGCCTGGGTATCCCAGACCGCTTCGTGGATCACGGAACACAGGAAGAGCTCTACCGGGAGTGTGGGTATGATGCAGATGGAATTACCTTTACTGCAAGAAACCTGGTGAAATCTAAGATCCTCACGAGGGCCATGTAAGGCCGATAAATCAAATTCTTTGTAAGTATTATACCGCAGCTGAACTTTGTGCTTCGCACAAACTAAGGCTGCTTATATAACACTTACTTCAGAATAGAATACGGGCATACATAGTTGAAAAAAGAAAGCCTGTCGATTACAACAGGTTTCCTCTATTAATTTACGTTCATCAGGGGTATTGGATGAGGAGCCTACAGCTGGCGCTTGCGTCAGGTTAAGCGACGAAAACAAAACCCCTGAGAACCCTAAATGTCAAACTTGATTCCCTGGGCCAGGGGCAAGTCGGTTCCGTAATTAATGGTGTTGGTTTGCCTGCGCATGTAGGCTTTCCAGGCATCGGATCCCGATTCGCGACCACCTCCGGTCTCCTTCTCTCCACCAAACGCTCCACCGATCTCTGCACCCGAGGTGCCAATATTCACGTTGGCAATCCCGCAATCGGATCCCACTCCTGAAAGGAACTTTTCTGCCTCTCTCATGTTCAGGGTAAAGATGGCTGAGGAAAGTCCCTGTGGCACATCATTGTTCAGTGCAATGGCCTCATCAATGGTACCGAATTTGATCAAGTAAAGCAGGGGAGCAAAGGTCTCATCCTGTACAATCTGATAGCTGTTCTTTACTTCGGCAAGTGCAGGAACCACATAGGTCCCGGTCTCGTACTCACCACCTTCAAGCACATCTCCTCCAAAAAGAATGGTACCACCCTCCTCTTTTACCTTGTTGATGGCATCAGTAAATAAATTCACAGCAACCGGATCCACCACGGGTCCAACCAGTACTTTCTCGTCCAGAGGATTTCCGATACGGGTTGATACCTGCTTGTAGGCTTTCATCAGGCTGGCCTTCACCTCTTCGTAGACAGATTCGTGAATAATGACCCGGCGGGTTGAGGTACAGCGCTGACCGGCTGTTCCTACGGCTCCAAAGACGATGGCAGGAATGACCAGGTCCAGGTCGGCATGCTCCGAAACGATCAGCGCATTGTTACCGCCCAGTTCCATAATAGAACTGCCCAGGCGTTCTCCCACAATTCCCGAAATATGTTTCCCGACCCTTGTGGAGCCAGTAACTGAGAATAGTGGGATTCTGCGATCGGCAGCAAAATTATCACCCATCACCGATGACTTTGCAACCACAAGGTTAAATACGCCTTCAGGTACCCCATTGTCTTTCAGTACTTTACTAATGATATTCTGAATGGCGATGGCTGTGAGGGGAGTCTTTGAACTGGGCTTCCAGACAACCACATCCCCTGCAATGGCTGCAATCATGGCGTTCCATGCCCATACCGCCACCGGAAAATTAAATGAGGTCACCAGTCCCACGATCCCCAATGGATGGTACTGATCGTACATGCGGTGCTGCGGACGCTCGCTCTGCATGGTATAGCCATAGAGCATACGGGACTGTCCTACTGCAAAGTCACATATATCAATCATCTCCTGTACTTCGCCCAGACCCTCCTGATAGATCTTGCCCATCTCAAGGGTCACCAGGAAGCCAAGATCTTCTTTGGATTCACGCAGTGCGAGCCCGATCTGCCTGACCACCTCTCCCCTATTGGGAGCAGGAACTGATTTCCAAACAGAAAAAGCTTCTTCTGCTTTCGCAATCACCGACTCATATTCCTCAGTGGTGGCATTGGTAACTTTCGCGATGACCTCTCCGTCAATGGGTGAAACTGAAGATGTTACATCTCCGGTGGTGTTGAGCCACTTCTGACCAGTGGTGGCACCCGGGTTTATATCCTTGATCCCCAAACGGCTTAATACCTGGGCAACCTTTTCATTATACTCCTTGTTCATGCTGTTTCTGTTTTCTTGAGATTTAGATCAACAAATTTAGCAATGGATTGTTTCATAAAAGATATTAAAGAACATGAAACTCTCAGATTCTTTGCAGGCTTGGCAATTACCATGAAAAGCATTAACTTCGCTCCGCTTTTTAGCATAGTTCTAAGTATATAAACACACAATGCCCAGGGGGCCTGCTGTTAAGAAAACCTCCAGTGGAGGTTTTTAAGCAGGAGCCAGGATGCAGGGGAGGCGGGCCAATTCCGCCACCCAGGTTAAAATAGTTTGTCACGAAAGTGGCATATAGTTCTAAATATAAGTTGAACACACAATGCCCAGGTGGCAGGACCGACCGTTTAGAATTGCTCCGGTGGAGCAATTTAGGGAGGGGCCAGCATGCGGAGTGGGCCAATTCCGCCACCCAGGTTAAAATAGTTAGTCACGAAAGTGACATATAGTTCTAAATATAAGTTGAACACACAATGCCCAGGTGGCGGAATTGGTAGACGCGCTGGTCTCAAACACCAGTGATAGCAATATCGTGCCGGTTCGATCCCGGCTCTGGGCACAATCCTCAAATGATGTCAGAGCATACCAAAATCACTGGAGAGAAGCAGTTGGCCATTGACAAGCGCTATCTGAAAATGGCCAGGATCTGGGCATCCAACTCCTATTGCATTCGCAGGCAGGTGGGTGCACTGCTGGTTAAAGACAAAATGATCATCTCTGATGGTTACAATGGTACCCCAGCCGGATTTGAAAATAAGTGTGAGGATGACCATGACACTACCAAATCCTATGTGCTTCATGCCGAAGCCAATGCTATCACAAAGGTAGCCAAGTCCAATAACAGCAGTGAGGGATCCACACTTTATATCACCACCTCGCCCTGCATGGAGTGTTCAAAACTGATCATCCAGTCGGGAATCATCAGGGTGGTATATCAGGAGAAATACAGGATCACAGATGGTCTCGACCTGCTGGACAGAGCAAAAATAGAGCTGGTTCATTTACCGGAGATTGAAGATTAAACGATACTATATTTGAAAGGGAAGGGAGCATGAGTAAAAGGAGAAACAGACTGATAATATGGATGCCATTGATTGTCAGTGTGGCGCTGATTATCGGGATCCTGCTGGGCAACTGGATTACCGCAATCCGCATCAGGGGTATTGTATCCGACGAAATCAGCAATCAGAGATTTTCAATCCGTCCCGGTAACAATGCAGGGTCGGGTTTTTCGCTGACTCCAAAAGGGAACAAGGTCTCATCGGCTCTTCAGTATATCCTCAATGAATATGTAGATACCGTTAGCATAGGCAAGCTGAACGAAGCTGTTATGCCCGCCCTGGTTGACAATCTCGATCCACATTCCATTTATATTCCAGCCACCGATTTCCAGAAGTTTTCTGAACCTCTTATAGGAAACTTTAGTGGCATTGGAGTCTCTTTCAACATGGTAGAAGACTCCGTGGCCATTATTAATACCATTCCTAACGGTCCCTCCGAAATGGTAGGAGTTATGGCGGGTGACAGGATTATTATGGTGGATGACTCGGTGGTAGCCGGGGTTAATATGCCCAGTGAGGATATTGTTAAGATGTTAAAGGGACCCAAAAACACTCAGGTGAAAGTCACCGTTTACCGAAAGGGCGAAAAGGCACCAATCGATTTTGAAATCACCCGCGACGACATCCCCATTTACAGTGTGGATGTTGCTTACAAGGTGAATGAAAACACAGGGTATATTAAGATCAGCCAATTTGCCCAGACTACCTACCATGAATTTATTCAGGCCATTGAAAAGCTTAAAACACAAGGTGTAGAAAAACTGATTATTGATCTCCGCAGAAACGGAGGTGGAATTATGGATGCTGCCACCATGATCGCTGACCAGTTCCTGGAAGAGGGACAACTGATTGTCTATACAGAAGGGCGCAACAGGCCCCGTGAAAATGATTATGCCACATCCAGGGGATTACTTAAAAACGATAAGGTTGTAGTTCTGATGGATGAGTCCAGTGCCTCGGCCAGTGAGATCCTGGCAGGTGCTATCCAGGACAATGACAGGGGACTGGTGATCGGACGCAGATCCTTCGGAAAAGGATTGGTGCAGGAGGAGATGCGTTTTGCAGACGGTTCGGCCCTTCGCCTCACGGTGGCCCGCTATTATACCCCAACTGGCAGGAGCATTCAGCGCTCCTATGAAAACGGCAAAGAAGATTACTATCACGATTTTTCTGAACGTTGGATGCGTGGTGAGTATGAACATGAGGACAGTATTAAATTTGATGATACTCAGAAGTTCGTTACCGCCGGCGGTAAGACTGTATATGGCGGTGGTGGGATCATGCCGGATGTATTTGTCCCGGTTGACACCTCCGGAGCCTCAGATTACTATAGCAAGGTGCGGAGTCTTGGCCTGATGTATCGCTTTGCTTTCTACTATACAGATATTCACAGGTCTTCTCTCGATCAGTACACCACTGCCCGGGATATTGAAGGCTATTTGGATGACCAGGATCTCCTGCCCCAGTTTATCAAATATGCCAGTGGTAAAGGGGTCCCGGCCAATTCTAAGGACATCAAAACTTCCGAAGAAGTTCTTAAAAATTCCATCAAGGCCTATGTGGCCAGAAATATCATCGACAATGATGGATTCTATCCCATTATTGCAGATATTGACCAGACCCTTAAAGTG
>QMPQ01000133.1 GCA_003648635.1 Bacteroidota bacterium
CAGGTGCTTCTTCAGCAACAGGTGCTTCTTCAGCAACAGGTGCTTCTTCTTTGGTTTCTGCCTCTGGGGCTTGTTCTTCGATTTCAGCTTTGGGCTCTTCTTTGGCCACTGCCTCAGTTTTTTCCTCAGCTACTGCATCCTTTGCTGCTGCTGCGGTCTCTTCTTTGGGTTCATTGGCATTCACCTCAACTTCGTTGGGATCTACCTTTTTACTCTCGTTAGACATTAGTTAATTCTCTTAAAATTAATAAGTTAGACATTATATTTGTTTAATCAAGCCGCAAAGTTAACAAAATGCATGTAATTGCCCAAAAAAAGAGAGATCTAAACCCCTGAAAACCACCAAAGGTAATCCATTGGCTCATACCATATCAAGAACTTCAGCGACCTTTTAAAAAACTGAGAAAGCAGCATGCGATGGTATCCATTAAAAATTTAACTTTACACTTCAATTAATAAAAGCCTCCTGAAATGAAGATTGCTGTTGTTGGAACAGGTTATGTTGGACTGGTATCGGGTACTTGTTTTGCTGAGACAGGCATTACAGTAACTTGCGTGGATATTGATAAAAAGAAGATCGAAAACCTGAAAAAGGGAATCATTCCCATCTATGAGCCGGGACTGGAAAATATGGTCAGGCGCAATGTGGAGAGTGGCCGTCTTTCTTTTAGCACCAGCCTGGAAGAGAGCCTGGTGGATTGTGAAACTATATTTATTGCCGTTGGAACTCCTCCTGATGAAGATGGTAGTGCCGATCTGCAATATGTACTGGCTGTTGCAGATGAAATCGGAAGCTATATGCAAGATTACCTGGTAATTGCAACCAAGAGCACAGTTCCGATCAAAACTGCTGAGAAGGTAAGGGAAAAAATATCTTCTGCCCTGAAGCTCAGGTCCAGTAAGCTGGAATTTGATGTGGCTTCCAATCCGGAATTCCTGAAAGAAGGTGCCGCCATCAATGATTTCCTGAAACCCGACAGAATTGTCATCGGTACCGATTCGAAAAGAGCTGAGAAAATTATGAAGAGGCTCTACAAACCCTTTACTCTGAACGGGCACCCCATTATTTTTATGGATATCACTTCGGCCGAAATGACCAAATATGCAGCCAATTCCATGCTTGCCACCAAAATCAGCTTTATGAACGACATTGCCAATTTATGCGAGGTGGTGGGTGCTGATGTAAATATGGTCCGTAAAGGGATTGGAAGTGATACTCGCATTGGGCACAAGTTTATCTACCCCGGGGCAGGTTATGGAGGAAGTTGTTTCCCCAAGGATGTAAAAGCCCTGATTCGCACAGGTGACGAATACCAGCGCTCTCTGGAGATATTGAAAGCGGTGGAGCTGGTTAATGAGAAGCAAAAAGTGGTAATACCGTCCAAATTAAGGGAGTACTATGGATCTTCATTGAAGGGGAAAAAAATTGGCCTCTGGGGACTCTCTTTCAAACCCAATACAGATGATATGCGGGAAGCTCCCTCCATTCGCATTATTGAGGAACTGACCAGGGAGGGGGTACAAATCAGGGCCTATGATCCGGTTGCCCTGGAAGAAGCCAAAAGGATTCTGGGAGACAAAATCGAATACTGCACCGATAAGTATGAAGTCCTTGTAGATACAGACGGATTAATTGTTGTAACTGAATGGCCTGAATTTCGTGTGTTGAACTATGGCGTGCTGGAAAAACTGATGCGGGAAAAGGTCATATTTGACGGACGTAATATCTACGATCCTGAGGAACTGAAGGAACATGGCTTTACTTACTACAGCATTGGCAGGAAAGCTGTTAAACCCTGATTAAAATGAAAAGAATCCTTGTCACCGGTGGAGCCGGTTTTATCGGATCACACCTCTGCGAAAGATTGCTTGAGGAAGGAAATGAAGTGCTTTGCCTGGATAACTATTTCACCGGGTCCAAAACAAACATCGCCCACCTGCTTGAAAACCCATATTTTGAACTGATCAGGCACGATGTTACAACGCCCTACTACGTGGAGGTAGATGAAATCTACAACCTGGCCTGTCCGGCCTCTCCCATACATTATCAGTACAATCCCATCAAAACTGTCAAAACTTCGGTGATGGGAGCCATTAATATGCTCGGGCTGGCCAAACGGATCAAATCTAAGGTACTGCAGGCCTCCACAAGCGAGGTTTACGGAGACCCGACAGTACATCCACAACCTGAGTCATACTGGGGAAATGTAAATCCCATTGGCATTCGCTCCTGTTATGATGAAGGAAAGCGTTGTGCCGAGACCCTCTTTATCGACTATCATAAGCAAAACCAGGTGAGAATCAAGATTATAAGGATCTTCAACACCTACGGTCCAAAAATGCACCCCAACGATGGCAGAGTGGTATCCAACTTCATTGTGCAGGCACTTCAAAACCAGCCTATTAGCATTTACGGAGATGGATCACAAACAAGAAGTTTCCAGTATGTTGACGACCATCTTGAGGGAATGATCCGGATGATGCAAACGGGCGACCAGATAACAGGTCCGGTGAATCTTGGTAATCCTGTAGAGTTTACCATCCTAGAGCTGGCCAAAAAGATTATTGCATTGACCGGCTCTAAATCAGAAATATCCTTTCTGCCCCTGCCCCAGGATGATCCGATCCATCGCAGGCCCGATATCAGCCTGGCAAAGGAAATGCTGGATGGCTGGAGTCCCAAAGTGGAGCTGGAAGCCGGACTGGAAAAAACAATTACATATTTTGATCAATTATTAAACAGCTAATATGAAAGGTATCATTCTGGCAGGAGGTGCAGGGACACGACTTCACCCCATCACCAAATCCATCTCAAAACAGATCATTCCGGTCTACGACAAACCCATGATCTACTACCCCCTCTCTGTACTAATGTTGGCGGGCATCAGGGAGATTCTAATAATCTCCACCGCGGAGGACTTGCATCTCTATCAAACTCTTCTGGATGACGGGGCAAAGCTGGGACTCTCCCTGAGTTATACCATTCAGCCTTCTCCCGACGGACTGGCACAGGCTTTTCTGATCGGTGAAGAGTTTATTGAAAATGAACCCGTATGCCTGATTTTAGGTGACAATATCTTTTACGGACATGGTTTTGGTAAGACTTTGAGACAGGCTGCTGCTCTTGAAGAAGGCGCAATGGTTTTCGGCTACTATGTCACTGACCCCGAGCGTTATGGTGTGGTTGATTTTGACAAAAGCGGGAAAGTGGTGAGCCTGGAGGAGAAACCCTTACATCCCACATCAAATTATGCTGTAACGGGACTCTATTTCTACGGAAATGACGTGGTAGAGAAAGCAAAAACACTGAAACCATCCAAGCGTGGCGAACTGGAAATCACCGATCTGAACAGGCTCTATCTGGAAGAACAAAGGTTAAAGGTGCGGATCATGGGAAGGGGCATGGCATGGCTTGATACGGGCACACAGGAGAGCCTGTTACAGGCTGCCAACTACATTCATACCATTGAACAACGACAGGGATTAAAGATCTCCTGCATAGAGGAGATTGCATTCGCGATGGAATATATTGATAGCACACAATTGCTCGCACTTGCCGAAGAGATGCGTAACAGCTCCTATGGTCAGTACTTGTTCAGTGTTGCAAATGAAAAACTACAGGAGACAGATTTTTAGTAATTATGATTGTAAAAGAGACAGGGATTGAAGGGCTACTGATACTTGAACCAAGGGTATTGAAAGATCCCCGTGGATTTTTTTATGAGAGCTATCACAAAGAAGAACTAGCAGGGCACGGAATTGAATATGAGTTCATTCAGGACAACTCGAGTCGTTCAAGCTATGGGGTAATCCGCGGCCTACACTATCAAAAAGAACCTTATGCACAGTCCAAACTGGTGCGTGTAACTGAAGGTGCCATTTATGACGTAGCAGTAGACATACGGCCCGGTTCTCCTACTTATGGGAAGTGCTTCGGTGTAGAGCTTAGCGCAGAAAACTTCCTGCAGTTGATGATTCCTGCGGGGTTTGCTCATGGACTTTCAGTCCTGTCAGACCATGCTACTGTACAATACAAGTGTGATAAGTACTACAAGCCCGAATCCGAATCGGGGATCCGCTTTGATGATCCTGATCTCCATATAGACTGGAAGATCGATTCGGGAAAGGCGGTCATTTCGGAAAAGGACAGGATTCTGCCCTATTTTAAACAACTTTAAATTTTATACTATGAGTCAAGTACTGGTAACCGGGGCAGATGGTCAGCTTGGAAGAGAGATAAAAAAAATGCGTAATAGATTCCGGCAGATCTACACCTTTACGGATGTGGAAGAACTGGACGTAAGCGATCTTGCAGCCCTGAAATCATACCTGGCATCTAATCCTGCTGACTTTATTATAAACTGTGCCGCCTACACCGATGTGGAAGGCGCCGAGTCAGAGCCTGATCAAGCCATGAAATTAAACCGTGATATCCTGGTCAATTTCAAAGCATGCATGGAAGAATTCAGAGCCGTCCGTATCATCCACATCTCCACAGATTATGTTTACCGGGGCGAGCAGCCACGGCCCATCAGAGAGGATGATCCAACTGCACCCCTGGGTGTCTATGCACGAACAAAACTTGAGGGAGAAAATGCATTGCGGGGACATCCCCGGGCCCTGATCATACGTACTTCTTGGCTCTACAGTGTATTCGGAAAAAACTTCGTAAAGAATATGATCAACCGGATGGATCTAAAAAGCGATCTGAAGGTGGTTTACGACCAGGTGGGCACCCCCACCTATGCTGAAGACCTGGCAAAAGCCATTATGCAGATTATTTCTGATGTAGATTCCGATATGCTACAATTTGCACCTGGCATTTTTAACTACTCCAATAGCGGGGTTTGCAGCTGGTACGACATGACCATGGAGATTTGCAGGCTTATAGGCTGCAGAGCCAAAGTTGTGCCCATCGAAAGTCACGAATTTCCTGGGGCAGTAAAGCGTCCGGCTTACAGCGTAATGAATAAATCCAAGATTCAGGAAGTTTATGGAGTCGAGGTCCCTTACTGGAGAGACAGCCTGGAGAGGTGCATACATAACCTGATGTAATCCTATTTTTAATACCATATTTAACTCCATGGAGAACCATAACATACTCATAGAGGTCAAAAAGAAAGCAGAAGAATGGCTCAACAGCCCCATCGATGAGGCATCTAAAACTGCCATTCGCGACATGCTGGCCAACAACGAGACTGAGTTAATCGAAAGTTTCTATCGTGATCTGGAATTTGGTACCGGCGGATTGCGTGGGATCATGGGAGTGGGAACCAACCGTATGAATATCTATACCCTAGGGATGGCTACCCAGGGTCTATGTAATTACCTGCTGGATCAGTTTAGCGATCGCAAGGAGATCAGTGTGGCAGTAGCACACGATTGCCGCAATAACAGTCCCCTTTTTGCTGAAATAACGGCCCAGATCTGCATTGCCAATGGCATCAAAGCTTATCTGTTTGACGGACTGCGTCCCACCCCCGAGCTCAGTTTTGCAATACGGCAGCTGGGATGCCAGAGCGGAGTTGTAATTACAGCCTCCCACAATCCGAAGGAGTACAACGGCTATAAAGCATACTGGGAAGATGGAGCCCAGATTATCAACCCTCATGATGTAAACATCATCAATGAGGTAAAAAAGATCAAATCCATCGGGGATGTGAAATTCGACGGAGACAAGGAGAAGATTATCACCCTGGGTGAGGAAATGGATAAGCTCTACCTGGATGAAGTAGTTAGGCAATCCATTAACCCAGAGCTTATTGCAGCCAATCCGGATATTAAGATCGTATACACACCCATCCACGGTACCGGCGTGGAACTTGTCCCAAGGGCGCTGAAGCTTATGGGCTTCACATCTATCTATAATGTTCCTGAACAGGATGTGGTAGATGGGAATTTCCCCACCGTGATATCTCCCAATCCTGAAGAATCTGCCGCACTTGACATGGCCCTGAAGAAAGCCGATGAAGTGGGTGCAGACCTGGTGATGGCCAGTGATCCTGATGCCGACCGTGTTGGAATCGCCATCCGGGACGACCAGGGGAAATTAATGCTTGTGAACGGTCACCAAACCGCCTCCCTGCTCTCCTACTATCTTTTATCACAGTGGTCCGAACGGGGAAAACTTACCGGCAAAGAGTATATTGTAAAAACGATTGTGACCACCGAATTGATTGCCGACATGGCCAGGCATTACAAAGTACCCTACTGGGATGTACTGACCGGTTTTAAATTCATTGCTGACATCATCCGGAAAAATGAAGATAAAATGACCTTCATTGGAGGTGGTGAGGAAAGCTATGGGTTTATGATCGGAGATTTTGTAAGGGACAAAGATGCCGTTGCCTCCTGTGCCATCCTGGCCGAACTGGCTGCCTGGGCTCGTAGTCGCGGCAAGAGCATGTATGATATTATAATGGAGATGTATCTGAAGTTTTCATGCTACCAGGAGTCCCTGATCAATGTGGTCAGAAAAGGAAAGTCCGGTGCTGAGGAAATACAGCAGATGATGGCGGATTTCAGGGCTTATCCTCCTGAAAAGCTGAATGGATCACCAGTTGTGACCATCCGTGACTACCTGGAACAGGTAAGCACAGACTGCGTCTCCGGGGCAAAGACTTCCATAGATCTGCCCAAATCTAATGTACTCCAGTTTTTACTGAAAGATGGCAGTAAGGTCTCTGTCCGACCTTCGGGAACCGAACCCAAGATCAAATTCTATTTCAGTGTCTACGACCAACTGGACAACAGGGACGATTATAAGCAAGTAAAAGGGAAACTGGAGGAGAGGATAGAGGCCATTAAAAGGGAGTTGAAGTTAATCTAAAACAAAGCACGTGATGAAATCATACCGCAAAGAACTCTGGTTCGAAATCAAACAGCGCAGGGAGTTGATTAATATCACCCCTCAGATTGAAGAGTGCCTCCGCGACAGTGGGGTTCAGGAAGGTCTGGTACTTGTAAACGCCATGCATATCACTTCATCTGTTTTTATTAATGACGATGAACCTGGTCTGCATCACGATTTCGAAGTATGGCTGGAGAAACTGGCTCCGGAGAAGCCATATAGCCAGTACAGGCACAATGGTTATGAAGACAATGCCGATGCACACATCAAGCGCACCCTTATGGGACGCGAAGTAGTGGTAGCCATTACCAAAGGACGCCTGGATTTTGGCCCCTGGGAACAGATTTTCTACGGAGAATTTGATGGAAAGCGACGCAAACGCGCTCTGGTGAAGATTATCGGGGAGTAATAGCTTTCAGGCGTTTTTCAAGTTAAGTCTGAGTTCTGCAATTCCAGGCCTTTTCCCGTGCATTAGCATATGCATCCTGAAAATCTTAATTGAAAGAATTAATCCAAGGGTAATTGAAATTACCATTACGCCGATGCTGGTCAATATCTGCCATGCAGGGATGTCCGAAACACCCAATCTTAACATTGTCTGAACAGGTGCAGTGATGGGGAAAATAGACATGAAAACCCAGATAGAACTATTTGGGAAGGCCATAAGCAAGGAGGAAAACCAGAGCGGTACAAACCCAAACATCACGTAGAACATAGATAATTGACTGCCTTCCCTGGCACTGGAACTGATGGCCCCGATACCTATGGAAAGAACTGCGAAGAGCATGTACCCTAAAACGAAATATATAATCCCCAGTATCAGGAAGTTGACCGGTAGCTGAATACTACTCATAAAACCACCAAAAGAGGATGAGGCCAGTTTAAGTATTAAGGGGGCTGAGATCAGCCATACCAAAACCTGTAAAAGACCGGCAATACCCAATGCCAATATTTTACCTATGAGCAGTTGGCGAATGGAAACCGAAGAAAATAACACCTCTATGAGGCGGCTCTCCTTTTCCTCTCCCAATCCACTAATTAAAGAGGTGGCTCCAAACATAAGTGCAAGAGACAGCAGAAGAGAAAATATTGCCGGGATAATTACATTACCAACATTACTTTTTTCAATAGCAATTTCTCCTTGCTCTGTGATGCGGGAAACTTCCAGGTTTAATGGGGATACGATAAGTGTGATAATATCGGGTGGCACTTTTTCTATCAGAAGGCTCGCTGTAAGAAAACTCTTAATATAAACTTCAGTGGCGGGATGCGTTTGAGCTTCTTTCTTGAGCGTGTATCGCTTAATAATGCCTGTAGAAATATAGTCCGAAGGGATAATGATGAACTCCGAAATTTCCTGTGTACCCAGAGCCTCGCCGGCCTGTTCCACAGATGAATAAGGGACAAGTCTGTCAAAACCCTCGGTGGTTTAACTATCAAAAATCCCAACTTCATCCACATATCCAATTACAGTAATTTCATTTGCAGGTGCATCAGACAGACTACTTACTAATTTAATAATACCGATGCCCAAGAGGGCCATTACCGGTACAATAAGGGTTAGAATAATAAAACCAGGCCTTCTGATGGCAAGTAAAAATTCGTGTTTGAATATCAAATAGGTCTTATTCATGATCTGCTCCTGCTAATTTTAAAAAAATCTCATTCAAGGAAGGTGTTTTAACTTCGAAGCGATTGATGATTATCCCCCGTTCTCTCATGTGATCAAGAATGATCTGAGATGTTGTGTCCGTTGCCAGAACCAGTTCTACAGAATCTTTATTTAGCTTTTTCTCAATAACTCCGGGCAAGTCACCGATTTCCCCCTCAACATTCACCTGAACCGAGTGTTGTCTGAACCTTGCCTTCACCTCCTCAATACTACCATAAAGAACCTCACTCCCGTCGTTTACCATCAATACACGATCACAGATTTCCTCCACCTGATTCATTTGATGGGTGCTTAGAATAATTGCTTTCCCATCATTCCTTAAATCACTGACTATGTTTTTCATAAGCTCAGTGTTTACGGGATCCAGGCCTGAGAAAGGTTCATCCATTATGATCAACTCCGGATCATGAATAATGGTTACGATGAACTGTATAACCTGTCCCATTCCCTTGCTCATCTCCTTGATTTTTTTCTTTCTACTCTCGAACATACCTGTTCTCCTGAGCAAGACATCCGCTTTTTCTTTGGCTGATGACTTATCCATCCCTTTTAAAGAGGCAAAGTAAAGAATGAGGTCAATGGCCGTCAGTTTTTAATACAATCCCTTCTCTTCAGGCAGGTAGCCAATCTGATTTTTAAGGGCTTCATTCATCTGTTGACCAAAGATTTTCACCTCACCCGAATCGGGTTTCATAAAATCCAGAATTATCTTGATAGTACTGCTTTTACCTGCTCCATTGGGACCGATAAGTCCCAGGATTTCTCCCGGATCCACAGAAAAGGATAAATCCTCCACCGCCCTCTTGCCAGTATATGATTTGTATAGATGGTTTACTTCAACTGCTTTTATATGACTTGATGTGATTTGATTTCAAATATCATCAAATATATAGTAAATCGAAATTTTTACCGGGGAGTAAACTGCTTGGCGAAATTCACCAGGTAGAGTTTTTCAGAAGCGCGGGTAAAAGCAGTATATAACCAGCGTAAATAATCAAGCGAAAGCATTTCATCGGTAAAATAGCCCTGATCCAGGAAGACTGATTTCCATTGTCCACCCTGGGCCTTGTGACAGGTCACGGCATAGGCAAACTTCACCTGTAGAGCATTATAATAAGGATCGGTGGATATTTTTTCTGCCACCTTCCTTTTACTTGGCTCGTTCGGATAATCCTCTGCCACAGAAAGATAAAGAGTTTTTTGCTGATCATAATTCAGGGATGGGGCCTCCAGATCTATCACATCAAGGAGTACCTTCACCTCCATCTCAATATCCTTGTAATCGGGCAATGAGATCAGGATAATGGCAAATTTATGTCCGTGGACCTCTTCGGTGGAGAGGACCTTCTCCACCCTGATAATATCTCCGTTTGCAATAAAATCAATGCGCTTATCTTCATCCTTCCAGAAATAGTTGTTTTTCACTACCATCAGTAGATCTCCGGGAGATAATTGCTCCTCGCGCCATAAAATCTGGCTCCTGATTCCCGCATTGAACTTATTGGCCCGCTTATTTGAACGCGTCACCACAATAGTATCGGAGGTGCCGTAACGGTCATAGCTCGAGGAGATGGTTTCAAGCAGTTCAGCTCCGCTGATCATGGTAATATCGGGGAATGCATCAAAATTAAAGCGTGGATAATCCTCCAGACCATCGGTAATCAGGTTTCTTATGGAAGTGGCATTGTGAAGTATGCCTGAATCCTCTGCCTGCCTGACAACATCAGTCAGTTCAATCTCTCTGACCCTGTATCCAAAACTTTCAAGGCGCTCACGGCTCAGAGCCGGACTCATTTCAAGCCCTACCGGCGGCAACTGTGCCGTATCGCCAACCAGGACTAACCTGCAATGAGATCCTGCCTCCACATAATCCACCAGGTCCCGGAGCAAATCGCCCGATCCGAAAAAAGCTTCCGGTGAACGGTCTCCAATCATGGAAGCCTCATCCACAATAAAGCAGGTCTGTTTATGGAGGTTGCGATCGAGGACAAACTCTCCTAAACCATCACTTCCAGACTTTTGGCGGTAAATCTTTTTATGAATGGTCCA
>QMPQ01000134.1 GCA_003648635.1 Bacteroidota bacterium
GACGGAGCCGATAAATATTATAACGGCCGCTTTGGTTGGGCAAACGAGGAGGAGTTCGGACTGGTACAGGCATGGGAATGGTCGTACGACAGCAAATACATTGCTTTCTGGCAAACTGATGAACGTGAAGTTCCTGTCTATCAACTAACAGATTTTTCAGGCCTACATCCCGAGTATATGGAGCTCCCCTACCCCAAAGTGGGTGATAATCCCCCCGTGGAGAGACTGGGAGTTATCAATACCACAGACGGGAGTAAGCAGTGGCTCGACTTCGATCCGGAGGGTGGCTACATGCCAAGAATTTACTGGACTTCCAGGGAGAATACCCTGGCAGTGGTCTGGATGAACCGGACCCAAAACCATTTAAAGTTATACCTCTTTAATGTGCTTACAGGCGAGAAGTCCATGATAATGGAGGAGAAACACGATGCCTGGATCGATATTTTTGACTTTTTTGCCGGAGAACTACACCTCTTCTACTTCCCGGAAGATCTGGACTCTTTCTTCTGGATATCGGACCGTGATGGATATTCACATGTCTATCAATATGACTATGAGGGAAATGTATTGGGACAGGTCACCAGCGGTGAATACGATGTTATCTCTGTGAAGGCCATCGATCCTGCGAAAAAAACGCTCTCCTACCTGTCCTGTGAAATCTCCCCCATGGAACGGAATCTCTATAGTGTGAAATTCAACGGCAAAGGGAAAAAACAGATTACCTCCACAGCAGGCAACCACCGGGTTAATGTGTCTCCGGCTGGTCGCTACTTTATCGATAGTTACTCCAGTACCGACACTCCTTCGATGGTTGATTTGCGCGATGGAAAGGGAAATCTGATCAAGAATCTGGCCGCTCACCAGGGAGCACTGGATCACCTGGAAAAGTATGAGTATGCCCCCAGGGAGCTTTTCACATTTACCACTTCAGACGGACAAAAAATCGATGGTTCCCTGATCAAGCCCATGAATTTTGATCCGGAAAAGTCCTATCCTCTGATTATGACAGTTTATGGCGGACCCGGCTCACAGGGCGTGTATAACAGCTTTGAAACCAGTGGCTGGAGCCAATGGCTGGCACAACAAGGATACGTCGTTGTCAACATCAATAACCGGGGGAATGGCGGATATGGAAGCAAGTTTGAAAAAGTGATTTATAAGCAGCTGGGCAAATGGGAAACACACGATTTTGCTGAGACTGCCCTCTATCTCTCTGAAAAGTCCTGGGTGGACCGGGAGCGTATTGGGATCATGGGACACAGCGCCGGTGGATTCTATGCAGGTATGTCACTTCTAATGCATGCCGATGTATTTAAGGCAGCCATAGCGACAGCAGCCATCTCCGACCATCGGAATTACGACTGTATATTCAAAGAGAGGTATATGGGACTTATAGAAGAAAACGAGGAGGGTTATGAACAAAGTGCCATGCTGAACCATGCCGGCAACCTGGAAGGCAACTTGTTATTGGTCCACTCCCTGATGGATGATAATGTACATCCGCAGAACACTTTTCAGTTTACCAAAGCACTGATAGATGCCGGGAAATATTTCGACCTGAAGATCTATCCTCCAGGTGCTCATGGAGTAGCCTATGATATGAACAGCCGGATGCACCTGTATAATACTTACCTGGACTGGCTCAATAAGAACCTGAAAGGGACAGAATAAAAAAGACACACATGCTCTCCCGAATCCTAATCTTCATCATATCCATCTTAATCACGAGCTGTATCTCTGTGGAGATATGTGATGATGATAATAATTCGATGATGGTGGCCAAATTCATGACTATGAAGGATGAGATGCCCGCCGATAGTACGGTTGCATCCTTAAGTCTGTATGGAATCAGGGAGGGTCGGCCTGACAGCCTGCTGTATAATCAGGATCCTACAAATAATTTCAAAGTTCCTCTGGATCCCCACCATGATTTTACACGCTTTGTATTGCAAATAGGTGAGCAAACAGATACCCTTGAACTTACCCATCGGCAGGAACTCTATGGGATCTCCTATGATTGTGGTTTTGGAAATCTGTTCACCCTGGATAGCATTGGATACAGAACTGGTATGATCAAAAGTGCTGAGATTAAAAATGATATGGTTGATGCTGAAACTAAAGAGGATGATGTACATATCTGGCTCTTTCTCTAAAGCAGTCTTTGTGCTGTTGTTCCTGGCAGTGCAGGGGAAGGTATCCGCACAGGAGGTATCCGAACAGGAGGTATCCGAACAGGATACCCTCCGGACTTTTGGTCCCCGCATTGGCATCGACCTGGTCCCGTTCTTTTATTATTTTACCGAGCCCAAGATAATTGGTGCTGAGCTCTCTGTTGATTTTGAGATTTATAAGAATCTCTATCCCGTCTTTGAATTGGGTTATAGCAGCACATCCGTGAGCGAAGAGACTTTTGATTACGAATCAGCGGGAAATTACGCACGGGCAGGAATCGACTATAATTTATTGAAACTTAAGGACCGCTCGGAGCACCATATCATGACTGTCGGATTCCGCTATGGAATATCTGTATTCAAACATAGCTCTGAGAATATATTGATTTACAGTGACTACTGGGGTGACTATATATCCGAACCCCATGAGAACAGTCTACGGGGACATTGGATTGAACTTGTGGGTGGGATCAAGGTCGAAGTTGTCTCAAATCTCTACATGGGATGGCTGCTGCGCTATAAGTTTCTGCTAAACCAGAATATGGATCCGGTCATGATTCCTGCGCATATTCCGGGTTACGGGAATGGAGTCGACACCAGTACCTTCGGATTCTCATACTCCATCTTCTATATGATTCCGCTCATTAAAAAATAAAACAAACTTCTCTTATGGCATACTTTGCATCCAAAGACCGATACGATCAAATGAAGTATAACCGTTGTGGCAACAGCGGACTCCTTTTGCCAGCTGTTTCACTGGGCCTCTGGCACAACTTTGGGGGAGGAGACGATTATCAGAAGATGAAGGATATCCTGCTCAGGGCCTTCGACATGGGGATCACCCACTTTGATCTGGCAAATAATTACGGGCCTCCTCCAGGAAGTGCCGAATCGAACCTGAAGAACCTGATGCATGGAGAACTGGCTCAACATCGTGACGAACTGATCATCTCTACCAAGGCAGGCTATCTAATGTGGGATGGCCCATATGGAGAATGGGGAAGCCGCAAATATCTGATGGCCAGCCTCGATCAGAGCCTGAAGAGAATGGGACTGGAATATGTGGATATCTTCTATTCTCACCGGCCCGACCCGGATACTCCCCTGGAAGAGACCATGATGGCCCTTCACAGTGCCGTTCTACAAGGCAAAGCACTCTACGTGGGTATTTCCAACTATGATGCAGAGCAAACCAATCGTGCTGTAGATATATTGGAAAGCCTGGGAACTCCCTGTGTGATACACCAGCCACGCTATAACATGTTCGACCGTTGGGTGGAAGATGGACTGCTGGAGGTTTTGGAGGAACGCGGTGTTGGTTGCATCCCTTTTAGTCCGCTGGCCCAGGGACTGCTCACCAACCGTTACCTGGATGGCATCCCCAAAGGTTCCAGGATCGATAGTGAAAGTATTTTCCTTGGTAAGGACAACCTTGATCCGGAGACCATGGTGAAGGTGAAAGCATTGAACCAACACGCAGAACAGCGCGGACAATCTCTGGCGCAAATGGCTCTGGCCTGGATCCTGGAGAAGAAGCAGATAACGTCGGTGCTGATTGGTGCCAGTTCTGTAGCTCAGTTGGAAGCCAATGTCGCCACAGTGAACAATTTAAAGTTTACCAGGGACGAGCTGGCCTATATAGAGAATATCCTGGTCTGATTTTACTGTTCCTGCATGGGATTGGATCCGCCGCCGCCCCTTCTGCCCGAGCCCCTGTAAAGCTCAAAACGGTTCTCCTCAATGCGGGGAGGCCAGTGGTTATTATTTAGATCGCAATCAGCTGTTTCCAAATTGGGATCAAGGGTAACACCATTCAGTTTCTTGTCCAGAAAGAATACTTTGGAAGTCTTCAGGTTGTCCTGATTCCAAACCTCAGCAGGGATTCTTTTAATCTCACTGGTCCCATCGGCATACTCAAGCTGGATCACCAATGGCATTATCATCCCACCCACATTGGAAAAGTCAAGCTGATAAACAAAGCCCTTCTTGTTTCGCCACTTCTTCTCACTCTCTGACATGGATCGCTTGTAACGGCTGTAAGCTTCCACATCAGATTCATCGGGGGCATTGGGGTCATATTCGTTGTAAAAATCCTTCATTTCCGGAACTCTTTCCACCATGGATTCCATAGAAGCACGGTTTCGTTGTACGGCAATCGATTCGGGTTCAGCGTCTGCCGACTTCTTATTTAAAGCTTTCTCTTCGGCCGGATTGCCCGATTTCAACTCCATGGCGGTAACCTTGTCCAGGGAGATATCTACATGTTCGGTGCCATAAAACCAACCTCTCCAGAACCAGTCAAGGTCCACTGCAGAGGCATCCTCCATGGTCCTGAACAAATCCTCCGGGGTGGGATGTTTAAACATCCACCGCTGGGCATATTGTTTGAATGCAAAATCGAAGAGCTCTCTGCCCATAATGGTCTCCCTGAGAATATTCAAACCAGTGGCAGGTTTAGCATAAGCATTGCTGTTAAACTGCCTCACCAGGTCACCCTGAGTCATAATGGGTGCAATATTTGACTTATCCCCTTTCATATAGGACACAATATCCGCTGGTTTGCCTCCGGGTGAGGGATGATCGTGATCCCATTCCCGCTCGGCAATTCCCTGAAGGAAGGTGTTGAGCCCCTCATCCATCCAGGTCCATTGACGCTCATCGGAATTCACAATCATGGGGAAGAAATTATGCCCCACCTCATGGATAATCACTCCGATCATGCCCCATTTGGTTCGTTCTGAGTATGTGCCATCAGACTCCGGGCGCCCGCCGTTAAAACAGATCATGGGATACTCCATGCCAATCTGCTTGGTATGCTCCGAGTAGGCCACCGGATAGGGATAGTCAAAGGTATGTCTTGAATAAACCTGCAGGGTATGTGCCACCACCCGTGTGGAATACTTCTCCCATAAGGGGTTTCCCTCCTTTGGATATAGAGATGTGGCCAGTACTTTACGTTCACCGAACTGCACAGCCATGGCATCCCAGATAAATTTCCTGGAAGAGGCAAATGCAAAGTCTCTTACATTGTCGGCGTGGAATTTCCAGGTAAGTTTGGATTTTGATTTCTTCTTTTCTGCACTTTTAGCTTCCTCCTCGGTCACTATGACTACGGGCTCATCCAAAGAATTCCCGGCCTTCTCCAGACGATCCAGCCTTGCTTCAGACAGTACTTCCCCGGCATTAACCAGAACTCCAGTTGCTCCTACCACATGATCGGAAGGAACTGTAATCTCAACATCATAGTCACCAAAGGGAAGTGCAAATTCTGATCTTCCGGTGAACTGATGGTTCTGCCATCCCTCCAGTTCATTATAGACAGCCATTCTGGGAAAGAATTGAGCCATGGTATAGATGTAGTTGTCATCCTCAGCAAAATACTCACTACCTGAACGGCCTCCACCATCTTTAAAACGATCATTGATGTTGAACCACCACTTGATCTCCAGATCCACCTTGCCACCAGGTTCCAGAGGCTCCGGAAGATCGATCCGCATCATGGTGTAGTTAATAGTATAGGCCAGCTCACCCCCACTACCATCTCCCACATGTTCGATCTTAAATCCACCATCAAAATCACTCAAAAACATGCCCATGTAATAGGGATGCATTCGTTGACCCAGGCTCATAGGCATGGTTAGCTTGGTGAGACTTTCTTTCTGCCTTGCATTCTGATCCAACTGTACCCAGAGGTAGTTTAGGGGATCAGGTGAATTATTGATGTACTCAATCTGCTCCTCGCCTCTTATCTCTTGCTTATCATCATCCAGTTCGATGGAAATTTTATAGTTGGCCTGCTGTTGCCAGTATAACTGTCCGGGTGCCCCTGATCCGGTCCTGTATGCATTGGGAGTGTTAAACTCTGTACGCATCTGTCTGAATTTATTCTTTGAGGGGTCCATCTTCTCCTGGGCCAGCAGTGAAACTGCCACTGCGCCGATCATCAGAACTGAAGTAACTCTTTTCATAAACGGTTCAATTTTTGGAAGTCCTAAAGTTAACAAAAGAATCCCCATATTTGTTTGATCAAAGCTCACTTATGTTGCTTAAAAGTAAGACGATAACCCTGGGATTAATCCTGCTAAGCCTGTTTATCAGCGGAGCCTGGCTGATGCATGAATTTTATGTAAGTCTGAGCGAGGTCAGGTACAACAACGAAACAGAGCGTTTTGAAGTATCCATTCGTATTTTTCCTGACGATCTGGACCGGGCCCTGCTGGCGCGAAGCGGAATTACTACACAGCTGGATACCGAACTGGAACACAAAAGTGCCGACAGCCTTCTGATGGTTTACCTCCTGGAAGACTTTAGCATCGAGGTAAATGGAGCTTTACTTGAACTTAGCTACCTGGGAAAAGAATCCGAATCGAATGCCATCTGGTGTTACCTGGAATCATCAAGGGTGGCAGCGCCAGAAACCATTAAAATCCAAAATGTTCTTCTTACAGAGTACTTCCTCGACCAGGTGAACATTATTCAGGTTTATCATGGCTTATGGAATAAGGGTCTACTCCTTGATCGCAATCAAGAATCGGGAACGCTGAGTATTGGCAAATAACTAGTCCAGCTCAAGGGTAAGCTTTCCCAGCTCCCGATTAATGCTGTCCACCTCCTGCTCAGAAAGCTGCACTTCAAGTGCTCCGGCATTCTGCACCACCTGCTCCTCAGTCCTCGCACCTACAAGGGCAACAGTGATTCCGGGCTGACATAAGGTCCAGGCAATAACAAGCTGTGAGAGCGTTGCGCCTTTCTCCTCTGCCAGAGGTTTTATTTTTTTAAGGAACTTATTGATTTGTATCAGGTTGTTTACCTTAAAATGTGGTGTTTCGGGACGATTATCACCCGGTGCAAAAGGATAATCGGGTGTTATCTTACCGGTTAGTAAGCCACGCTGAAGCGGACTGTAGGCCAGAATTCCGCATGAGTTATCAAGACACCAGGGTACCACATCCTGCTCTATCTCCCTGCGAACCATGCTATAAGGAACCTGGTTGGAGCTAAGCTCAACCACACTTGATGCCTGTTCCATCTGTTCCACAGAGTAGTTACTTACCCCTGCAGCCCTGATCTTTCCCTGCTCCATCAGAATACGGAAAGCCTCCATGGGCTCCTCTATGGAAGTGGTATGATCGGGCCAGTGAATCTGATAAAGATCGATATAATCGGTACCCAAACGCCTGAGGCTCTCCTCGCACTCCGCAATGATACTTTCACGCCCTGAATACTTATAGATATCACGCTGGGTACCACTGTTGTCGTTGGAGGTAAAGAAATACTCCCCCTTAGTGCCTTCCCATCGCATTCCACATTTGGTAAGTATCTCGTAACGGTCACGCTTCCCCTTTATGGCCTCTCCAACCAGCTCCTCTGAATGGCCAAAGCCATATATGGGCGCCGTATCAAGGGAAGTAATCCCATTATCGAGACAGGCATGAATGGCTCTTAAGGATTCTTTCTTATCGGATCCACCCCACATCCATCCACCGATGGCCCAGGCTCCAAAGGCAATGGGCGACACCGGTAAAGCTGCTAAGCCTAATGTTCTCCTTTCCATATTAAATGTCCTGTTTATAATGATTTGCATATCCAATTGGAAGGTAGTTATCGTAGCTCAAACAGACCTCCCTTGAGAACTGAATGGCTGTGGAAATAAGCCCTTCCCACTGACTCTTGTCCAGCATTTTTATTTGCTCCCTTCCATATCCATTCTTCCATATACCATAAAGGAGTCCTGCATTAAAGGTATCCCCGGCACCAATGGTGCTTACGGGCTCAATGCACTCCACTTCCATATGAAAGCTGAGTTTTTCAGTTTTAAGATATACCCCATTCGCATTGGCTGTATAAACAAGGGCATCACTTAATGGACCTACCTTCTCCCAGGCTGCATCCGGACTATCCGTGTCAAATATATTAAGCAGGTCCTCATCTGAAGCCCTGACCAGGGTGGAGTAGCCCATATTCTCTCTGATCACCGGGACAAGACTGTCTCTCTCCGGAAGATGGGTGCTTCTGAAATTGGGATCATATACAATGGTGGCTCCTGCATGTTCTGCCTTTTCCAGCAGTTCCTTCACCCGGGGACGGATACCCGGATTCAGGGCATAGAATGAGCCGAACAGTAAGAGATCATCCTTCTGAAATTCAGGAAATTCAATAGCAAGTCGCTGGGCCGGATAATCTTTGTAGAACTGGTATTCCGCATCACTCTTTTCATTGAGAAAGGCCAGGGCAATGGCAGTTTGTCCTTCGGGATACCTGGAGATGAAATTTGCCTGCACTCCATTCTCGTTCATAAATTCCAGGATCAGGTCTCCCACCTTATCCTTTCCTGTTTCACTAATGAAATTGATTGGAGCTCCCAGGCGTCCCAGTGTAATGGAGGCATTGAACGCAGACCCACCTGGCTTGGCCGTTTGTGGTTCCACACCCTTAAAAATGATATCCAGAAGCGTCTCTCCTACCGTATAAATATTCATCCGCTGTTATTTAACAAGGCGTGAAATAGCCTTGAATTCGTCAGTTCCGGCCACCCTGGCCAATTCAAAAAGGATCGATTCACAGGTAGTGATCACAGCTCCTTCAGCTCGCATTCGCTCCACAGCTACTCGTTTGTCCTCCGGATTACGAGATGAGATACAATCCTCTACAACCACAGCTGTATAGCCGGCAGCAAGGAAATCCACCACGGTTTGCATCACACATACGTGGGCTTCTATGCCGCAAATAATAATTATTTTACGCTCCTGTAATGCAGCGTTTTGCATGACTGCAGGTTCATCGCAACAGGAGAAGGTGATTTTTTCAATAAGAGGGTCCTTAGCCACCAGTTCAGCGATATCACCCACTGTAGCACCCAGTCCCTTGGGATATTGCTCAGTGATTACCAGAGGAACATCCAGCACCTTCAGGCCCTCGATCAAGGTGGTGCATTTATTTAGAAATGCCTCTTTTTGATCCATATGAGGAAAAAGCTTCCCCTGAATATCGATGACCAGTCCGGCCGAATTCTCTCGCTTAAGCCTCATTTCCAGCCTCCCTTGATTTCTCCCCCAGGTATCCTCCATGATGCCGACGAGCATAATCTTTTGGTGTAAAACCGATCCGCTTCATCATAAGGACCACAAGAACATCACTGATCACAGCCATGGCTGTGGCCGAAGTGGTAGGTGTTAGCCCAAGCGGACAGACCTCATCCGGGTTTCCTGTATAGAGTACCAATTTTGATTCCAGGGCCAGGGGGCCTTCAGTATTACCTGTGATAATCACTACCGGAACCTTTGCATGCAGCATATGAGCCAGCTCTACCAGTTCAAGAATCTCTCTTGTTTTCCCGGAATTGGAAAGTACCAGGAGCACATCGTTTTCCCTGATAATCCCCATATCACCGTGCTGTGCCTCACTTGGATGTAGAAAAAGAGCCGGAGTTCCTGTGGAACTGAGTGTAGTGGCCATATGATTTGCAACGTGACCTGCCTTTCCCATTCCACTAGCGATGATCTTCCCTCCCCGCTGGTGAACATGCTCATAGATTAATTCAACCACTTTATCATAATCAGTGCTTATTGGAATGGATCGAATGGCATCAGCCTCCAGATCCAGTACCCGTCTGATTTCATCTCTGTATTTACTACTCATTTCTTTGGTTTTCTGGTGAACCAAAGTTAATATAAAAGCAGTTAAATGATAATGCTAGGGATCGGATTGAGAGAACTCTCGGAGAATAGCATCGGTGGTAATTACCCTTGCGTAACTTCCCTGTAGGGTACTGAGCGTGGAGTAATGTACATTCTTTGCAGGTATGATATGCTCCTCGAATTGTAAGGCCCTGGTAGCACATGCATCTGAGGCAACCAGACATGTGAATCCAAAGTCATGTGCAGCCCTTACTGCAGCCTCCACGCACATATGTGTTTGCATTCCGCAGATCACCACTTGCTCAACTGAGTCCTGCTGCATCATCTCCAACAGTCCGGTCCCGGCAAATGAATTGACCTGGTCCTTGGAGAAAACTGCTTCGCCCTCCTGGGGCTTCACATATGGATGGATATCCCCGCCAGGTTCAAAATTGTGGCGGACATGGTACACCAGCATCTCATTATTTCTGAAATGATCGAGCAACAGTCCTGCATTCATTCCCGCCAATTCGGGATTCTCCAGCTGCATACGGCCTCCAGGAAAGTAAAACTCCTGAACATCAACAATAAGTAAAGCCGTTTTCTGTCCAAACAAAAAGGGAAAGGCTGTGAACAGCAGCACCAGAATAATGAAGGATCGACGTATCATAGC
>QMPQ01000135.1 GCA_003648635.1 Bacteroidota bacterium
GATATAGAGATCCGACATGGGCTGGAAGCGCCACTGGATCCGGCTGTTTATGTTAAAATTATCCTCCTGGGTATTGTACTGCAGAAAGGTTGTCCAAAAAAGTTTCCTGGAGAAGTTGATCTCGACACGAGGATTGATCAGAAAGAGGTTATCCGAACCATAGGGCTCAGGAAATTCAAGTTTATTTTGTTCGAAATTCACTGAGAAATTCCCCCAGGGCTGGGCCCTGTATTTAATACCAAAGGTGTATTGCACCCTGGTCCCATTGTAGAAAGTACCGTATGCCATACCTCCCTGAAGGCTGAAGAGCCTGCGCTGGTCTGACTGGATCCTGATTTCAGCCTGATAGTAGTGGTAGATGCCGGCCGGTAGGGGTTCATCGCCGATAAAGGTAAAGGGGTAGAGGAGGTCGACCGTTGTGTTGTTATATGAAGCTCGCAGTTGGGCTGTGGAAGAAAATGCAAGTGTATAGCCCCCTTCGATTTCTCTATTTAGCATGGAGAAGGCAGTGTCGACATCGTAAATATATCGGCCGCTGAACTCATGGGAAATGATCCTCCTACTGTTCTCGGAGTATAGGGTATAGGAAGCTCGTGTAAACCAATGGTTCATGCCGATGAAGATAGAGGTATCCCGCTCGGCATCGTAGTACTTCTGGCCCATGATATAGCCCATATCGGCACGGTAATTTTTGCCCATGCCCGACAGGTTGGAATAGACACTTATATTCCGGTTGTCATATCCAATGCCACTTATATAAGAGTAGGCTTTACCCTCCAGTCCAGAAGTGAAGGATCTGGAATAGCCTGCAAAGCTCTGGAAGCGACCATCTCCCGACCTGTACTGGACCTCCAGGCCGGCATTCCGGTTGTAATCGGGACTCTCGCTCTGGAGGGCATCCCTGTTCTGGAAGTAGCCCTTGATCACCGATCTTTCCAGCACCTGTTGCTGGAAGGAGGCGACGGTATAGTTCTGGGGAAGGAAGCCATCCGACTCCCTGGTCTGCAGGTTCATTACCCCGATGCGAAGATTCTCAGTAGCATTCCCGCTGAGCCTGGCACCGTAAAGGATGGGGATGGGATTTCCATCCTCATCCAGACCAATCTTTCTTGAGAAAAAGGGACGCATGGGGGGGATTCCAAAATCATCAAATACATCACTGTTTTCCAGAAAGAAGAGTCGTTTCTCCGGCAGCTGGATATCAAAGAGGGTGAGGTTGATTACCTGCTCGTCTACTTCTACCTGTGAGAAATCGGGATTGATTGTCAGATCAAGATTGAGACTGGAGGTGATGGGTACCTTGGCATCAAGTCCTGCCTGGTAGATGGGTTCTGCATCTGTTCCGGCTTCATAATCTTTGGACACTCCACCCTTGGCATATGGGATAATAGCAAAGTTTGATGTTGTTTTTTTAGGGCTCTGGTCCCATGTAAGTGTGCCGGTATAGCCCAGCTCTATTTCAAAAAATTCAATGGGAACAGGAGACCAGGTATGGGTACTGTTTGAAGCTGCATCCCTTCGAAAAAAGTTGATTCCCCAATTGCTTTTATCCTCTTCATATCGAAGGGTTTTAAAGGGGATGGCGATCTCTGCTACCCACCTGTCGGGGTAGGTTCTAACCTCCGATAACCATTTGTTGTCCCAGGCCACATTAAATCCTTTCAGACCCTGACCGGGCTCAGGTTCCTTCCTTCGCCCTGTTTGTCCTGTTACCAGGTATTCCGCCTGAACACCTGCAGGATTAATATGAAATACAAAACCATTGGTCTGTTCGTTCACCGGATCAATGACTACTCCAAAGCCATCCCCCTCCCAGAATTCCTTATCCCGTTTCAGGGTTTTAATCACATACTTCTCAGGACCGTAACATACTGCCGAGATATATAAGTACTGTTCGTCGGAGGTCATCCTTACTTCAGTCTGCATGTGATCCTCTGCCGCACGGTCATCCACCGGGTAGGTCATCCAGAATCCTGTGGCAACAGGAACCCTGTTCCAGACATCTTCTGACAGGATCCCATCGATCTGGATGGGATCGTCAGTTGTTCCTATGGGATACATACGATCGCCAGGTGCCAATCCAGGTTGATCGCTCCCTGAAGCGTGCACAGGGCCTACCTGCATCAGTAGAAAGATGCCCGACAGGGTAAGAAATACTCTTGGCTTCCTCATATGAGATTAGCGGTATCGCGGTTGCCAGCACACACATATGTGTACTATTTACACAATTAGATTACTCTAAGATAGGAAGGTTTAATCAAAATACCAGCTTACTACACATTTTGGACATTTTTTATCCAACTATGTCCACCTTTCGGCCAAAGGGGGTAAGGGCAAAACTTGCCAGTTTGAAGTGCTGCATTCCCCAGGGAATCCCTATAATGGTGATGCACAGCAAGAATCCAAACAAAATATGTAGCAGAGCGATCCATAAACCGGCTATGAGCAACCAGATGATGTTCAGTATGCCGAAAAGGCAACCGGGGACATTACCCCTGTCCACCTGGAAGGTCCGCCCGAAGGGCCATAAACAGAGCGAAGCGATCTTAATCAACTGGAATCCGAAAGGGATCCCTACAATAGTTAGCATCATGGCCAGTCCGCCAAAAAAATAGCCGATTGCAGTGGCCAGTCCACCGAAGATAAGCCAGATCAAGTTGCCTATAAAGTTCATATGGATTGTGCTTGGGCTTACTCAAATATATAAAAAAAGAGTGTCCTAATTGGAACACTCTTCTTTAAAATATGGTATAATATCGTGCTGCTACTGTGCTGTAACCAAGATGCTGCGAAGATTTTCAATCAGCTGAAAAGCAGTTTTAAGATCCTGGCTCTCCCCAATCTCGCTAACCGGGGCAACTGCCAGGGTAGTTTTCAGTTCGGTCAGGTGTTCGGAGAGATCCTTAAGTTTTTCAAAGGTGGCCAGAACTACCAGTTCTCCTAGTTTGTCCTGCTGGGCTAAAAATGCATCATACAGGACAGTTGAAGAGGGATTCAACTGGTTCATGAAAATAACCAGAAGCTCTCTGATGTCTCCTTCATCCTCCTGGCTAATATCTTCTGCAAGTAACTTTTGTTTGAGCAGGTTCCCTGTGATATGGACCTTTTCAACAAAGGAGCCGGTGAGAAAGGCGGTATGAACAAAGATCATTTCTTGTTCGGAACCATATTGTTTACTGTCTATTAAAAGGGCATTAAACATCCTGCTGATGGTATCTCTCTGCATGGTCGAACCTTCGAGCTTTTCAATGGTCCAGGTCCCGAACTCCGATTCAACACCTATCTCCTTGGCCAGTTCCTGGGCTGCCTGGAAGGTCAGGTACATGGTTTCCTGTGCTTCTCCATAAAAATGGTACAGTATATCAACCATATAGATCCCCATGTTAGCAGCTGCTATTGGGTACGAAGCTTTATAGCTGTGCGCATTGTAAGGATCGTTTGTCAGAACGTCATAGTATTCGGCGTTTACCATATCCAATATGTCAAACATCTGTTCAACATTGTTGATGGAAGGATCGATGGTTTCAGCTGCTTTGATATAGTCCTCCATACTAAAAGTGCCGGACGACTGTTCCTTCTTCTGATTACTGCCACAGGACGCAAAAAGAGCTAGCGATATAAGCAGTGCCAGTGTGTAATTCAAATACTTCATTTTTAGTGCCGTTTGAGTTTAACTATTGAGGTAACGAATATAGGCAATAAATTGTTTATAAAAAAAGAAAAGCTGACCATGCGGACAGCTTTTCAAGCCCTAAATATAACCCTTTTGTTAACCTAAATGTCTTACAAAATTGCAGCAATTATTAAAATTAATACATGAGATTTCTCATGTTCAAAGGGGAGATTATAACTTTTTATGTATGTTTTCTGTTACAACATGACCATCAAACAATTGAATGATCCTGTGTGCTTTTTCAGCATCGTTGGGTGAGTGTGTTACCATCACGATGGTGGTTCCTTCTTCGTTCAGCTCAGTAAGCAGAGCCATCACTTCTCCACCGTTGGCTGAGTCCAGGTTACCGGTTGGCTCATCCGCAAGGATCAGCTTGGGTCTTGTTACTACAGCCCGGGCAATGGCCACGCGCTGTTGTTGTCCACCCGATAGTTGCTGTGGGAAGTGATTCTTCCGGTGACTGATCTTCATTCGTTCCATCACGGTTTCCACTTTCTTCTTCCTTTCGGAACCACTCATTTTCAGATATAACAGGGGCAGTTCGATGTTTTCGTATACAGTAAGCTCATCAATAAGGTTAAAGCTCTGGAAAACAAAACCAATATTTCCTTTACGGAGATTGGTTCGGCCCTTCTCCTTCAGATTGGCTACTTCGGTTTCGTGAAAAACATAGGAGCCGTTTGAAGGATTGTCCAGGAGTCCGAGAATATTTAGCAGGGTAGACTTTCCACAACCGGAAGGTCCCATTATTGCTACAAATTCGCCGTCTTTAACTTCGATATTCACATTATTCAGTGCGGTGGTTTCGACCTCATCGGTGCGAAAAACCTTAACCAGGTCAACAGTTTTAATCATTATTGTGGGTTTTTAAATATGATGGTACACAAAAAAACAATAGCTATGCCAAAACAACTAATTGGCAGATTCAGAGCAATATACTATTTTATACGGATATCACAAAGTGTTCACTTTTGAGACGTATATGTACGAAAACGTACATTGCGTACACCTGCCTCTCAAAGAACTTCCCCAACCTGGGTCTCTATCAAGACGAATGATGTAGGGAATTGTTACAAAACCACCTTATGGTTTTCATTGTACAGATGCTTGCTGACTCATTTACAACAATTCTGGGTATTTGATCTTTAATTTGTTTGTCAGTTCCTGAAGCTTCTTTTCCATGGTGCGCTGCGATTTACCACTGCTGGTCCCGGGCCGATGCTCCCGCATCTTAAGGAGTGGCTCCAGGTCCTGGATGATCTCTCTTGATGATTCACTGACCAAAATCTGACGGAATTTCTCCCAGATATATGCAGTGGTCTGATCGCTGGTATGAATCATATCCTCTGCATAATACCGATAATCGCGCAGCTCGTCCATCACTATCTCATAGGAGGGGAAATAGAAGAATTGCTCCGGAAACTGCTTTTGAAGGGCATCCCCTGCAAGCAGGAGGGAGGCTTTGCTAAGCTGATTTCCATGTGCTCCGTCCTTCCAGTGACGCACCGGGCTCACAGTGTGTATAATTTTCAGACTCTTGTTGAATTCAAACAGTTGAGGGAGTAAGTCCTCGTAAGCTGCAATGATCTCCCTTGTGGTGAGTTGTGTCCGGGTAAATTCCTTTTCAGGGATCTTATGGCAATTACAGACCACATCACCTGTTTTCTTGTATCGATAAACCCATGAAGTGCCCCAGGTAAGGATTAGAACACCTGTATTTTTTAATAACTCTTTTGCAGGATGAAACGAACGGTTAATTTGATCCAGCGCCACCATACGATCAGGCGAAGAGAAGCCCGTATAGTGGTCAAATGAGAACCAGAGATCGTTGTGCAGGTTTAGCTCATCTTCCTCATAGGCCTTCTTATGCATTAGTGCTTCCAAACCCTTTTTTACGGAGAGTGGATTGTAGGTGACACCAAAGGGATTGATGCATATGGGGAAGAGGTAGCGCTCCAGCTGACGGCCTATGTTCTCAGTAAAGCAGGAGCCCATCAACAGCACCGGCATTTGATGATCCAGCTTGAAGGGATATTCCGGAAGGGCAACTTCAGTGATCAGTTTCATGACTTTGCTTAAATTTATCTTATACTAAGATAGAAGAAATGACCAAGATGGCAGAATCAATCTCCATTCAACAAGCCAGAAAACTGGTATTGCTGTCCCAAAGAATTCCACCAGCGAAGCAAAGCGGTAGAGCTCTTTCAGTTACCCTTTCAGCTATTGAACATCTTGGCTATATCCAGATTGATACCATCTCAGCCATTCAACGAGCCCATCATCATACTCTTTGGAATCGTAATCCTCGTTATCTCATCTCGCAACTTGACGAGTTGATGGTCAATAGAAGGATTTTTGAATATTGGTCACATGCTGCTGCCTATCTTCCAATGCAGGACTTCCGCTACAGCTTACCCCGCAAACAGGCCATATCAAATGGTAACGAGAATCACTGGTATGAACGTGATAAGCAACTAATGGAATCGGTGCTCAGGCGTATTGCTGACGAAGGTCCATTGATGGCCAAAGACTTTGAACATAATGGCGAAAAGAGAGGCGAATGGAGTAGTAAACCCGCTAAACGCGCACTGGAAAATCTGTTTATGCAAGGTGAGCTTATGGTTCCTTACCGGCATAATTTCCACAAGGTTTATGATCTTACAGAACAGGTACTACCTGATGACACAGACACCTCCCTGCCCAATCCGCAGGAATATGCACGTTTTCTGATTACCCGGTATCTGCGGGCAAATGGATTGGGAATGGCTAGCGAAATAAGCTATTTACTGAAAAACACCAGAGCGCTTGTTTCTGACACCCTGCAGGAAATGGTCTCGAACGGGGAATTAATACTGATCAAGGTCAATGGAAATAACTACTATGTCTTACCAAAGTCATTTGAACTCTTGAATATACCCTTGTCCAGAAATAAACTTAAAATACTGTCACCATTCGACAACCTTCTTATTCAGCGCAAGCGAATGCAGGCGCTGTTCGATTTTGATTATCAGCTCGAATGCTATGTTCCTGAGCTCTTACGCCAGTATGGCTATTTCTCCCTACCCATTTTGTGGGATGGAAAGCTGGTTGCACGAATGGATTGCAAAGCCGAGCGTAAAAAATCATTGTTGCATATAAAGCATCTTGCCCTGGAGCCCGGACTTATAAAAACAGATGCCTTCGCTCATGCCCTGACTAAGGAACTCGTATCTTTTCTACAATTTAATGAATGTAATAGTCTTCGTTTGCATAATACCAGTCCTGCTGGTTTTAAACCCGAGCTTGAAAAGACCATGAAGAATTTGCTGTAACAAGACTTAAGAAAGACGATCAGGAAAGATGAGAAAGATTATTCACATTGATATGGATTCGTTTTTTGCTTCGGTAGAACAACGAGATTTCCCTGAATATGAGGGGAAACCATTGGTAGTTGGGCATCGTGGTCCACGCTCTGTTGTAGCTGCTGCCAGTTACGAAGCGAGGAAATTTGGTGTTCATTCTGCCATGCCAATGTCCATAGCTTTACGAAAATGCCCGCATCTTATCGTGGTTCCTCATCGTTTTGATGTCTATAAAGAAGTTTCGGGTATAATCCAGAATGTCTTTCTTGAATATACCGACCTGGTAGAACCATTATCCCTGGATGAAGCTTTTTTGGATGTAACACAAGTAAAGAAAGGACCAGCGTCAGCTTCGTTAATTGCGATGGAAATAAAGAAAGAGATCCGAGATCGAACGGGGTTAATAGCTTCTGCCGGGGTATCCTATAATAAATTCCTTGCAAAGATTGCCTCTGATATGGATAAACCAGATGGCTTCTACCTGATCTTACCTGAAGATGCTGAAAGGTTCTTAGAAGACCTTGATGTTGGCCTCTTTTTTGGGGTTGGGGAAAAAACAGAGCAGAAGATGCATAGGATGAATATCTTCAAAGGGAGCGATTTGAAATTGCTGCCTCTTCAAGATTTGGTGAAGCATTTTGGAAAGGCAGGATCTTACTTTTACAATGTAGTACGTGGCATTGATGAGCGCTTGGTCGTTTCGCACCGGGAACGAAAATCGATCGGTGCAGAACGAACCTTTGAAACCGACTTGACTGACCTGGAGGTGGTAGAAGAGAAACTAGCTGCCATTATTGATATCATGTGGAAAAGGTATGAGGCCAAAAAGAAAACAGGAAAGACTGTAACCCTGAAACTGCGCTTTGCTGATTTCAGCACAATTACAAGAAGCAATACATCCTCCAAAGGGTTTACGAAAAGTGAGTTAGATGCTGTTGTGATGAAATTATTACCCGCCAAAGACATCCAGGAGCAAGGTATTCGACTTCTCGGTGTAACGATGTCCAATTTCAAGGAGGAAAATCAACAATACGCCAAGCAACTAAAGATTGATTTCTTTTAACTTGAATGCAAATGGTCAGCTTCCTGGTTACAGTCAATAATACAATTTAAACCATTATGGCTACAATGTGTTCTATTTGCGACTGGCTTATTTTTGCATCACCGATAAGCAAAAAAACAACATAAGATGAAAGCAATAGGATATAATCAAGCTGGACCTATCACAGCTTCTGAGGCTTTAATTGAGTTTGAAACAGGGATACCAAAAATTGGACCACAGGATCTCCTGGTTGAGGTTCGGGGTATTTCAGTTAACCCTGTGGATGTAAAGGTGCGTGCCAACATGGGTCCGGAGAAGGGCACAAAAGTAATCGGCTATGATGCAGCAGGCATTGTCCGTGAAGTGGGCAGCAATGTTAGCAAATTTAAAGCGGGTGATGAAGTATTTTACGCCGGTGATATTACCAGGGCAGGTACAAACTCCGAGTTTCATGCAGTTGATGAGCGCATAGTTGGGAAGAAGCCTCAATCCCTGGACTTTATCGAATCAGCCGCGTTTCCCTTAACCTCCATTACTGCCTGGGAACTTTTATTCGATTCCTTCGCACTCAAAGAAGGGGAAGGTAAAGGTGAGAACCTGTTGATTGTTGGTGGAGCAGGAGGAGTTGGATCCATTCTAATTCAACTTGCCAAGAAACTCACGGGACTGACCGTGATCGCTACAGCTTCCAGGCCTGAAACTGTAAAATGGGTTCGAAAAATGGGTGCGGATCATGTAATCAACCACCGTGAATCCCTTGTTGATCAGATAAGGGCTCTGGCACTTGAACCACGCTATGTTGCTTCCCTTAATGGAACAGCAGAGCACTTTCCTGGAATTGTCGAGTTAATTAAACCTCGTGGTCATTTAGCACTGATCGAAGATCCCGGGTCCGCGGATATTGGATCTATCAAATTTAAAGCCCTGAGTTTCAGCTGGGAGTATATGTTTACGCGTTCGATGTTTCAAACAGAGGATATGGAAAAACAACATGAATTGCTGAATCGGGTGTCAGAGCTCATTGACAATGGTACCTTGATGTCAACTGTAACAGGCAAGCTAGGAAAACTCAGTGTAGAAACACTTAAGGAAGCCCATGTTCAGCAGGAAAGTGGCCGTGTTATCGGTAAGAATGTGCTCGATGGTTTTGTAGAATGATCATAATTATTGGCACTATGATCGAGAATCCCAGGTATCAAGCGGGCTTTGAATATTGTATTTATTTATGCTGAGTACATGGGTGTATATCATAGTGCTTCGGACATCTTTATGACCCAGCAGCTCCTGAACAGTTCGAATATCATAACCATCCTCAAGAAGATGGGTAGCAAATGAATGTCGGAAAGTATGACAGGAGGCATTCTTTGTTATCTGTGACTTTCTGACGGCATTTTTCACTGCTTTTTGTAAAAAACTTTCATGGCGATAGTGTTGTTTCAACCTTCCTGAACGAGGATCTCTTGCTGGTTTTCTTGCGGGAAATATATATTGCCATGCCAGTTCTTTCGCAGCGTTTGGATACTTTCTTTCCAATCCTTCCGGTATTGAAGCACCCATAAATCCTATCAACAACATATTTTCTTCCAATCTGAGCCTTGCCTTCTCTACTTGTCTGTTTAACTGGTGAACTATCAGGTTTGGTAGAATAGTTCTCCGATCATTGTCACCCTTACCTCCACGAACAATAATCTCATTCAGGCCAAAATCAATATCTGCTACACGCAGATTTAAGCATTCGCTTAATCGCAATCCACCACCATATAAGATGGAAGCCATCAGATGAAATTCGCCTTGCAGGTTTGATAATACCTTGTGTATTTCATCGCGGCTAAGTACTACAGGTAATCGCTTCCCAATTCTGGCTTTCTTAAAGTCAAAATTGTCCAGAGGGATCTTTAATACCTTTTTATACAGAAAAATCAGAGCATTTAATGCCTGATTCTGTGTAGAAGCGGAAACCTTTCTTTCGACTGCAAGGTTGGTTAAGAAACCTACTATCTCCTTCCCACCCATCTCCCTGGGATGCCTTTTATCGTGGAAGATAATAAACCTGTAAATCCAACTGATGTATGTTTTTTCCGTGCTATAACTGAAATGATTCGTGCGGATTACCTCCCTGACATGATCTAATAACTTCGAACGTTTCATCTTAATAAATTCTGTTCTGCTAAACCATAAGTCTAAAGCGTTCTCCCTTATTTATGTGATAAGATCTCTCTTATCAGTTTAATCATGCCATACCAATTGTATAACAATTCAATTCTTTGTAAATTTCTTTGCCTTTCCCAACATGAAGTTTTCCTTTATGTGAGTTAGGGGGCGAAGCCGTGGAATGAC
>QMPQ01000136.1 GCA_003648635.1 Bacteroidota bacterium
AGATGCCATCTCCGGAGTAGCAGCAGGGAAAGCTGCAGGTGCCAGGGTACTGGCCCTGACCACCGAGTTCTCCCCGGACAAGTTATCGGAGGCCGACTGGATTACCTCAACCCTGGCCACGGCGGGTGATGAGGTACTGGAGTGGTAAGGCTGTCTCACTAAATACTCCTCACCGGCCCCAGGATTCCCATGGGGCAGTTGGCCTGATTTCGTGTCCATCTTTGAGCCACCGGATTATCCTTCAGACTTTTAACATAATTGCCGCTAATGGTGGTCAGTTTAATACTCAGGCGGTTCTCACCCTCTTTCACCGCAGCACCCATAGCATAGACATGGGCACCATACCATCTCGTACCCAGCACAGTGCCATTGAGTGTGAGTTCAGTGACTCCCTGTACCTGTCCCAGGTCAATATACCGGCTATCCTCCGAGTCTATATCCAGGCTTGTTTCATAGATCACAGTTCCCGCAAAATCTTTTGCCGAGGGTATGTCAAGCAGGTCTGCCAGCACATCCAGTTTCAGCTCCTGCCGGTCTCCATTCATATGATGTAGCTTCAGGCTCCAGGGTCCGCTGATCTCTCTCCCTCCGGCAGTCAATTCCATCTGGAAGTAAGGTTCTCCTTCGGCCCTATCTTCAAACACAATCAACAGGGATGTGGCCCGCGGAAGTACCAGATCAATAATATTATTGCCTCCTTTCGTGGGATAACGCAACCTCTCCCCTGTCTCCGGATTCCATATCCAGGGGGTGAGCTTGCTGTCCAGCTGGAATTCCGCATGGACCGGGATATCTTCATACAGACTGGTATTGGCCATGAAGTACATGGAGTTAGTGCCTAGCTTGTAAGATGACTGGCTTAAATACTTATGGGTTTGCTTAAAGCGGACATAGGGTTTCAGTCCAAGGTCGTCCTGCATCTTTCCATACCATTGAATAGGGTCTCCCTGGGGGGAAGGATATACCAGCACATTTCCGTCTGATTGCTCCAGTAAAGCATCCACCATTCCCTTCACCGCAGAATCACTGGCCTCTGCATCATGATAAGAAGCAGATTTAAGAGGTCGCTTCCCGATAAAGACAATCTTACCTCCCGAATCCGCAAAGACAGATAGGTATTGGGCTGTTTCTGGATCCAAGGTCTCTATCTCAGGCATTAGCAAGGTGTCGTAAGCACGATCGCCGTATAGCATCCTGCCATTTCCAAAAGTCGCTTTCTTGATAATATGCTCACTCACATAATCACAGCCCCCTCCGTTCTGATGGATCGCTTCCCACAGGTTGTTCTGGTATTCCGGATACCACTTTTGCGGGAAGGGATCGCGTTGGGGTCCGAATTTCAACCAGAGGTCGGTGAGGGGTTGGAGAATAGCCACACTTGCCCGTGGAGTGGCATTTTGCAAAAGATAGGAGATGCGTGCCTTGTAATCGGACCACCTCCTGAAATAGGGCCACCAGGTGTTTCGTTCACTGAAATAGGTTCCATAACGGACCCATCCGGGAAAGGGTGCTTCAGGCGGGGAATAGTTAAAGCCATGCAGAATGGAATGGTTCACCCCCGAGATATTGCTCTGGTCCCCGGCTACCTTGATGTTCTCCAGGGTGGCCATAAAGGCCATGGAGGTGTTGGTAATCTCTTCACAACTCACCACATCTTTGCCCGCAAGTGCAGCCCCGGAGGCCACATATTTATTGCTCAGAGTGGGAGCTCTCCCGGCTAATCCTGTAGAGGGATATGCTCTTCCCACCCCCCGGGATAACCAGGTTTCACACTCGGGAATGTCAATCTCCATACTTGTCTCAAGCGGGTGCATTCCCCGGCCATAGGCCTGCATCCGAGACTTGACATTGTTTTTATGGCACCACTCATTAAAGGTGTCAATAAACCGTTCTTTAAAGAGTTCTATCCGGGTAAGATAGAAATCCAGCTCCACACGCTTGAGCATGGAAGTCACGTCCTCTGAGAATTTCGTTCCATAGTCCTCTTCAAGAGGATTTCCCATATGACCCACTTTTTTCAGCACAAAAGGAAAATATGGAAGGATGGAATATCCCCGTCGGACTTCAAATTCACCGGGCAGATCATCATTCCAGTTTGCACCTTCCAGCTCCATGCTGTCGCAGAACATGGCCCTGATATATTCCCCCATGTTCCCCACCTTCCCAGTAATAAAACCGGAGATTCTGTTCAGGTATTTTTCAGTGGCCGATTTGCTGTAATGATTCAGAACCGGGCCTGAGGCACCGGGTGCTCCATTGATCACTGCCATGTACCCGGTAAGTTTGACCACATAGTACAGTATGTGTTTCCCTGCAGGCACATTGATGGACAGGACCTCATCGGTGATGCTGCTCACCAGATCTTCTCCTTCCACGAAGTCCCTGGAGACCTTGGGGAGTAGCCGTGCCATTTGTAGCTCCCTGTAAACCGTTTTATTCCTGGAATGGATTTCCGGGTCCACCCGGTCCACAAGCTCATCTATTTTGAAGTGATACGATTGGCCCCCTTCCAGGTCAATGGTCTCAATGGTCACCATTTGAGATTGATCCTCCTTGTTCAAAAACTCCCCACCAAAAGGCCAACCGGAACCCACAATCATATCACAGATCATCCCGCGTTCCTTTGCTCCCTCGAGAGCCACCTGCAACATATCCAGCCACTTCTCCTCAAAGATGGTCAGCGCTTCATATCCCACAGGATCGGATCCTTGCGGAAATGCAATGGGATTGATCTCAACCCCTCCGATCCCTGCCGCCTGCATCACATCCAGTTCCCGTAAAATCTCGTTTTCGGCCAGCCTGTTTCCATTCCACCACCATCGCACAAAAAGCCTGGAATCAGCCGGGGGATCCTGGAATCCTTTGAAATATTCGTCCACATTGCCATCCTGAAGAAGGGGATTTACACATCCAAGGAAGGAATCCATAAAAAGTGTTCCCGATGTAACAAGGAGGCTGTTCTTAAAAAAGGTTCTTCTCTTCATGGGGCTATTTTGTTGAGTGGTACTATTAAGCTAAATAAACAGGGAATCTGGAAACTACCCTTTAGCCACGCTCCTGCGGTAATTCTCCACCTCCCAGTTATCAATAAAGTTGATTTGCTCCTTGGTCATGAAATGGGGACCTCCAAACTGTTCTGACAGGTAAGAGATCTTCATCATATCTGTGAATACCTCCAGCACGGTCCGGATGGACTTCTCACTCTCTTCAAGGATAATCAGCCCCCCGTTCTCCTCCACGATTACCTTTGGATAATAGCCGCTGGTCTTTTCAAATTCCCTTAATCTTTTCTCTGCCACGTTCCCCTTCACTCCTTTTTTAAGAAAAAGGTAGCTGGATTTGCAATAAACTATAATATCCGGGGTAAAGGGCCTGCTGATCTTCTGGTATTGATTCCTGCTTGAGGAGAAATGATCCGATAGCGGACTTCTGAAGGCCTTTGATACCAGGTTCCTTGATGCATAATGATCCGACACAATGGAGCTAAGCTCTGATTGATATCCTTCCATCTTTCCTGGAAGAAGCTCCAGATCCTTTCCTTCCCTGATCCTGGATTCAATGGACCTGTAAATGTCTTTCACTTCCGCTGTGCTATTGGCTCCCACAAAGATCCCGTGATTTTGCAGAAATATGATCTTAGGTTCTGCACCATAACGCTGACGATAGGTCCGGATCTCTGCCTGAAGTTTCCTGAACAGGATATAGCCCGGATCGGTGTACTCCACATAAAGAGCATCACTTCCGAAGCGTTCCTCTACCTCTTGCTGTGCATCATTGGCACACATTACTGCATTGATAATGGTAGGGTGGGTATGAACGATATATGCATAATCGATCAGGTTATGCAGAGATGTTTCCACCGACGGACGCAAATTCTCGGGAGAGATGATGGCTCTTTGCATATCACTTATAACCTGCTCTTCCCTTAGAACTGAATCCTCAGGGTAGCTATTCTCCTCGATCTCACCCAACTTCTTCCGGGAGAGGGAAACAAATCCGCTTTCCCCGATCCCCGCCAATGGGATCCCGCTGGCCTTAATCCAGATCCGCTGATCGTCCTTGAAAGAGGTATTGCCGCCCCCGGCAATCACATAGGCTGGATCACCGCCATAGTGCCTGGAAATTTCTATCAACTGTTGAATCGTACCCATAGCTTATCCTAAAGTGAATTCCCGATGCCCACAAGAAAAACAGAGAGCAGGATCACTGAGATACCTGCAATGATGGTCCACTTTGTTTTCTTCGCAACTCCTTTCCATTCCTTGCGGTAAATCCCCCACATATTTGCTGTCAGTATGATGGTGGACATGTGAAGGATCCATGAGCTAGCTCCATTTCCCAGTTTACTCTCACCCATCCCGTAGAAAAAGAACTGAAGGAACCAGGTAGTACCAGCCAGGGCTGAGAACATTAGATTCCTGGCAATGGGTGACTTCCTGTTGACAAAATCACCGTAGGATTTATTTTTTAGGCTTAAAATGGTGGTCCAGATAAGATTGGTGCTTAGTCCACCCCATAGAATCACCACAAAGGTAACGTTGTTCTGGAAAAGCGGGTTGAATCCGGCGGCAACAGCAGCATTCGCCAGGGGTTTGCCGGCTTCGATGCCAAAATTAAAAAATGAACTGAGGATGCCTGAAAGGATGGCAATGATTAAGCCTTTAACCAGGCTGAATTCGGGAACGCTGGCCTTCTGAGCCTCCTTTGAGAGCTCACGTTCCTTCATCATACCTGCTTTTCCCGAAATGGCTATGCCAATAAGGCATACAAGTACACCCAGGAGCACCAGCTGGCCTCCCTGAGTGCCCATCATATCTGTAAAGGAAATTTTTCCTGCTGTGGGATTGATGTTATAATAGATGGAAGGAACTATGGCCCCAAAAGCCGCACAGAATCCGAGCACAACAGAATTGCCCAGAGACATGCCCAGGTATCTGACACCCAAACCATATGAGAGCCCTCCTACACCCCAGATTAGCCCCATCAAAAAGGTAATCAGAAGGATCTGCCGTGAACTGGCTGCGATGATTTCGGCAAATCCGGGTACTGTCAGCCAGGCAGCCAGAGGAGGTACGATCAGCCAGGAAAAAAGTCCCCCAACGATCCAGTAACTTTCCCAGGCCCATCCTCTGACCTTATTGAAAGGCATGTAAAAACTCCCCGATGCAATCCCTCCAATGGAATGATACAGTACTCCCAACAATGCTTGCATATGCTACGTGTTTTCAGATTTACAGTACAGCTGATCTTTTTCGCAAAGCCTAAAAATACAACCTTTTAAAAATATAGCTGCATACAGCCTTCATCAATGCACATTTTGACTTTTAAGTTGCATTTTTTGGACCTGGAATCTGGCCAGGATCGAGTTCATATAAAATTGACTGTCTGTTTGAATTGTATTGGAAATGAACTTTTATAACTTACAGTCAAAATCTGATTGGATTTACAGAATCATTTGTGGCCGATGGAATGTTGAAATTAGGGGCCGGCGAAAGCCTGGCCATGTTTATCAATTCACTGGTAGTTCTCGCACTGGCCTGGGGACTCTGTTATTGGCTTTATAAAAAGAAGATATTTTTTAAGATTTAACATCCTTGCTATGAAACGTCTACTTTGTTACATTCTACTAGTTACTATAGGAATTATCACTCCTATTGCCTGTCATGCCCAGGAAGAGATGCCGTCCTTCAAACTTGCTGTTGCACAGATGCACGTGGTGGGTGGAGCACTTGATGCCAACCTGGAACATGCCGGGGAGATGATTGCAGAAGCTGCAGAACATGGGGCTCAGCTGGTGCTATTACCTGAGGCAATGGATCTGGGGTGGACCGATCCTTCTGCACTTACCATGGCTGAACCTGTCCCTGGAGGAAAGAGCACCCAGCTCCTTAGTAGTATGGCAAAAAAGTATCAGATATATATCTGTTCTGGGCTAACTGAAAAAGATGGGGAGAAAGTATATAATAGCGCGGTGCTGATTGATCCCACGGGCGAGGTGATCTTGTTACATAGGAAGATTAATGAGCTCGATATCGGACATGCTTACTATGCCCTGGGTCAAAGCCTGCAGGTTGTCCAAACAGATCTGGGCTCCATCGGTGTCATGATTTGTGCCGATGCAAGCACAGGCAAGCGTGAAATTCCCCGGGCACTGTCTTATATGGGGGCAGATGTGATCCTTTCTCCAAGTGCCTGGGCCGTTCCTGCCGATCATAACAAAATCGATAATCCATATGGAGGCACCTGGTGGAGAGCCTATAAACCAGTGGCAAAAGATTTTCGTGTCTGGATCGCAAGCTGCAGCAATGTGGGCTGGATGACCGGAGGTCCATGGAAAGGCTGGAAAGCAATAGGCTGTTCCATGGTAATCGGTCCCGATGGGAATGAGGTCCTTAATGCTCCCTATGGTGAAAATGCCGATACCATCCTCTACGTAGATATCAAACCAGAGCCCAGGCCCGGACAGGGAACCACCTGGCACAACTTCTGGAAAAAGCAGGACTAGATCGCAGGAAACTTCCAGGGCGCCCTGTAGGCAGGCGTGACTAGTGCATCAGCTTTATCAGAATTGGTAATCCTTCGCTTCTTCTCATCATATATCACCCTGTCATTGGACCAGTAGGAAATGTTTCCCAGGTGAGCAAAAAGAGCTGCCCGGTGACCGTACTCTATCTCGGCATTCAGGGAATCTCCATACCGGATGGCCCTGACAAAGTTCTCACAATGGTTCAGATGAGATTTATGGTCACTTGGATGTTCAGGTACTTCCTCCATTCGCAACTCCTCACCAAAGCGCTCGGGGAAGATCCGCCACTTTTCACGATCCGCCACAAGAGTACCATTGCTTCCAATAAACTTAACTCCATATCCCTGATCATAAGGACCTCTTTCCACTCCGCCATTGTGCTCCCATATCATATTATAGCCATCCATCTCCCAGAGAACAGTAAGGGTATCGGGCATCTCCAGGGCATGGTCCTTGTTGGCAAAATTCCCACCCAGAGCCTGAACCGATATGGGAGCTGATTTCACATCCATGGCCCAGAGCCCCATGTCGATCAGGTGAACTCCCCAATCACTTAACAATCCTCCGCCATAATCCCTGAACATACGCCAGGAACCATGAAAGCGGTTCTTATTGAAGGGACGTTTGGGTGCGGGTCCAAGCCAACGGTCATAGTCCACGCCTTCCGGAACCGCCGAATCAGGTACAGGCATATTGCCCGCACCATAATTAAAATTGCCCCAGAACTTCACCTGGCGGATGGTTCCCAGCTTTCCCGACTTCACAAAGTCGATGGCGCTATGCCAATGTACACCGCTGCGTTGCTGTTGACCCACCTGGACCAGGCTCTTGTACTTCCTGGCCGCATCCAGCATCACATTGATCTCGCCAACTGAGTTGGCCAGGGGCTTCTCTACATAGACATGCTTCCCTGCCTGGCAAGCCTCAACAGTGGGCAGACAGTGCCAGTGATCAGGGGTCCCTATGATCACTGCATCAATGTCCTTATCATCCAGAACTAAGCGGTAATCCGTGGTGATATTGGGTACGGGATCACCATTTTGTCTAAACTGTTCAACTTTATCTTTCAGCACATTCGAATCAATATCGCAGAGGGTATGACACTCCACATTGCTTTGCTTCAGCATATCCTCAAGATCCCACCACCCCTGATTGCGAGCCCCAATCAGGGCCACATTAATTCTGTCATTGGCTCCAAGCACCCGTCCGGGTGACCAAAGGGAAGCTGAAAGTGATGTTGATACTCCGATTCCGGCAGCAGCTGCTGCTGAAGTTTTAATAAAAGATCTGCGATTGGACATAGGGAAAACGTTAATTGTTAATAATTATTGGTTAACACTCTTTTAGAATTTGAGGGATTTAAGGTAGTTGATGCTGCTGCGGGCACACTCCAGCTCATTCTCAGGTTCTGGCCTGTCATGCTCCACAATCAAGTGCTTGAACCCGGCAACCTTCCAGTAGGAAAGCAGATCCGGGAAATCTATTATCCCAGAACCGGCACAGGCAAAACTCTGCATACTTTCTGACTCATAGGAATCCTTGATATGCACCAGTTCGAATCGACCGGGGTAGCGCTTAAAATAGTCCCTAATATCCGCTTTACCCTTATGAGCCCAGTAGAGATCCACCTCCATGGTAACCAGTTCTGGATCAGTCTCCTCCAGGATATAATCAAATATCACCTGGCCATCCAGAACCCTAAACTCCTTTTCATGATTATGAAAGGCAAAACGTAAGCCCTGACGATTACATTCCTCTCCAATTTTCTGGAATTCATCCACTGCAAACTTCACCTGGTCCATGGTGGGATTCTCTCCCCCATCCATCCAGGGCCAATAGCAGATCAGGTATTTTTTATTCATTGCAAGACAGTCATCGATGGATTGTTTTAGTCCATCACCCATCAGACCCGCAATATTAGTCCCTCCTGCAAGTGGGATCAAGCCGATATCCCCCATAAACCTTTTCAGCTCTGAAGGCAATTCATGGAAAGTTCCACCAAACTCAAGGTATTTATAGCCCATTTCGGCCAGCAGGGTCATGGTCTTCCGGTGGTCCTCCGCCATATGGGTCTGAACCACATTGGTGATCAATCCAAATTCGTGCAAGGCATCAGGAGAAGTTGAACAAGCGGTCAATAAGCCTGGCATTAAGGCTACACCCGCAGCTCCTGTAATAGATTGGTTTAGAAAATCTCGTCTTTTCATTGCGTGATATTTATCTTTGTAATTTAAAAAAATTCCTTCATATATTTATTACTTTTATTGCTCTTCACCTAACTAACAACCAACATGAACTATCCTTCTTCCAACAGACGTACATTTCTAAAGACCACTGCAGCGGCCACTGCCGGAATCACCATTATTCCAAGCCATGTCATGGGGAAAGCTCTGGGGCATGTGGCTCCCAGTGATAAATTGAATATCGCCGGTGTGGGAATTGGTGGTAAAGGACGTGTAAACCTGAGAGCCATGTCCAGTGAGAATATTGTTGCTCTGTGCGATGTTGACTGGAAATATGCGCAGGACTGCTTTGATGACTATCCAGCGGCAAAACGCTACTGGGACTGGCGCATCATGCTGGAAGAGATGGGAGATGATATCGATGCAATAATGATCGCCACCTCCGACCATACACATGCGGCCATTGCAGCAACAGCCATTAAAATGGGAAAGCATGTCTACTGTCAGAAACCGCTTACCCATTCGGTTTACGAATCCAGATTACTGACCAGGCTGGCCCAGGAATATAAGGTAGCCACTCAAATGGGTAACCAGGGGAATTCAGCCCCGGAGGCACGTACCGTTGAAGAGTGGATTCAGGCCGGAGAAATAGGAGATGTGAAAGAGGTTCATGCGTGGACCAACCGCCCCATCTGGCCACAGGGACTTGAGCGCCCTAAAGAGGTGATGACAGCTCCCGAGACCATGAACTGGGACCTCTTTATTGGTCCGGCCCCCATGCGTCCATTTCATGATATTTATTCCCCCTGGAACTGGAGGGGATGGTGGGATTTCGGGACGGGCGCCCTGGGCGATATGGCATGTCACATACTGAACCCTGTATTTAGCTCACTAAACCTGGGATACCCCACCAAGGTCCAGGGATCATCTACCCTGGTTAATACAGAATCGGCTCCTCAGGCAGAGAAGGTGGAGTATACCTTTCCCGAAAGAGAGGGCCTGCCCGAAGTCAAAGTTACCTGGTACGACGGTGGTATGATGCCCTCCAGACCGGAAGAACTGGCCGATGGAGAACCCATGATGGAAGATTACATGGGCGGTTGTCTATTTGTGGGCTCCAAAGACAAAATGATGTGCAACCTGGGCGGAATCAATCCACGTCTGCTTTCGGGTCGTAAACCCAATGTTGCAGAGACCCTGCGCAGGGTGAACGATTACCCGGTTGGAGGCATTCAGGACGGCCCGCACGAACAGGACTGGGTCAGGGCCTGCAAGGAGAATCCGGAAAATCGTGTCCAGCCCTTTTCAAACTTTGATATGGCGGGACCATTCAATGAAATGATTGTGATGGGTGTTCTGGCAGTTCGCCTGCAGAGCCTCAACCGGGAACTGCAATGGGACGGTCAGCGTATGAAATTCACCAATATCACCAGCAGTGATGAGCTCCATGTGGTTTCATCGGACGACTTCCATATCATTGATGGTCATCCTAATTTCGACACCAAATATGTCACCCTCAATGCTGAGGAGACCGTTACAGAGTATATCAAACACAACTACAGAGAAGGATGGGTCCTTCCCGAATAGCTAAACTAAAATCATTAAATATTAAATTTATGAAAACGATCAATCTAAGTGTAACTGTATTGCTGCTTATCTTAG
>QMPQ01000137.1 GCA_003648635.1 Bacteroidota bacterium
AAAAATGCTGGATTCGATGGTTTTATTAAGCTTTTACTCAGGTCCTACAGCGGTCTCTTCTCCCAGTTTGTAAAGATCGACGAGTCAACACTGGCAAAGCGATCGGGTCTCTCTAAGGATAAGGTTTACTCCTACCTTATTACGCTATCCAAGCGCCAGATCATTCATTATATACCACGCAAGGAGCTTCCTGTGCTTACCTTTCTGGAAGAGCGACTGGATGATAAAAACCTCTTAATCGTTCCTGACCGGTACAAGTTCAGGAAAGAGCGCTACGAAAAGCGCATTGGGGAAATGCTCCGTTATGCCAGCTCAGACACCATTTGCAGGAATCAGTTTTTGTTAAGCTACTTTGGTCAGCTCGACTCCCCCCGTTGCGGTCGTTGTGATGTGTGCCGGGAAGAGGAGCAGCTTGAATCCGGTAGTGAGCTCTTTGATCTGATTATAGAAGCCATCTCCTCAAACCTATCTGAGCAATCCCTGACCCTTGAAGAGCTGGTGAAACAGACGGGTCTGGATCCCGTAAAAGTTGGGCAGGTGACCGAATGGCTGGTTGATCAGGGCAAGGTAAGCAGAAAGAAGGACCTGACACTCAGGTGGAAGGGATAGTCCGCGCTGTTTTCCGGCTTTTGATTATCTTTGCCCCATGCAAGAAGAGGGTACTCCGGTTCATAATTATGTGTATTCAAGTGCTTTGGTGGAGTTTGTCAGAGCTGCAAATGCCTTCTGTGCATTCCTGGAGCAACTGAAAGATACTGAAGGGAGGACCTTCATCGTTGATTCGGTCAAACATCTTTCCACGGTATATGCCAGCATAATAAATACGGGTGAAACCGAACCGGTTTTGGAGTCTCCTTCGGAGCCAGCTGTAACAGAGCAGGAGTGGTCGGAACTTTTTCAGCGAATCGCCATGATCCTGGGTCCTTATAATGATATTCTACGCATGGTAGATGAGGGAGAATTTGACCGTTCCGAACTGGTGAATCATACCATATCGGAGGATCTGGCCGATATCTATCAGGAATTAAGAGATTTTACAACTATATACAGCCGGGGCATGGAGGAGTTGATGAACGATGCTGCCTGGGAGTTGAAAGAACACTTTGCCGAGCACTGGGGAGCAAAGTTGCTACGTGCGCTGCAGGCGCTGCACCTTTTGTATGTAAGGGGGATTGATCCAGGTGAAAAAGAGTGATGTATCAGAACGAGATAAGTAAGGAAGAGGTGGCCGCACTGGAGTTAATTCAGTATGAAGGCCCCATACGCGTGATTGACTCCATGGAAACCTTTGAAGAGGAGATAGAGCAAATTGAGCGGGAGCAGATTTTAGGTTTTGACACCGAGACCAGACCCTCATTTAAGAAGGGAAAAGTCTATCCTACCTCCCTGATACAGATATCTTCGCTGGAAAAGGCATGGATTTTACGGGTGAACCGGTTCGGATATCCAAAGCGTCTGCTGGAACTGCTATCGGGCGAAATGCCCTTGAAGATAGGGCTGGGCTTACAGGACGACCTGAGAAGACTTCGGGCCGATTTCCAGTTTGAACCACACGGTTTTTTGGACCTGCAGCACTATGTGGAGGCTTTTCGAATTAACGAGAAGGGATTAAAAAAAATAAGCGGAATCGTGCTGAACAGGCGCATATCCAAATCGCAGCAAGTCTCCAACTGGGATGCTGATGTGCTTAGCGAGGCCCAGCTGCGGTATGCAGCAACTGATGCATGGATTTGTCTGATGATATATAATAGCTTAAGAGATTCAATAAAATAAGGTAATGAGCGAACGCACCAGAGTTGTTTTAAAATCGGGCAAGGATCAATCCCTAAGGAGGTATCACCCCTGGGTCTTTTCCGGAGCCATCAAAAAGATTCACGGACCGGCCCGGGAGGGAGAATTGATTGACCTGTATGACAACAAGGATGAATTCCTTGCATCGGGACACTATCAGAATGGTTCCATTGCTGTACGGGTGATCAGTTTTGAGCCAGTTGAGACGGACCAGCTCTTCTGGGACCAGAAGGTGGCCAATGCATGGAAACTAAGGGAAACACTTGGACTGACAGGTAATCTGCAAACCAATGTTTTCAGATGGATCAATGCAGAGGGTGACGGTATGCCCGGTCTGATTGTGGATTATTATGGAGGGGCAGCTGTGATTCAGATGCACTCCATTGGAATGTTCCGCAACCTGGAAGCCATCGTGGAATCCATGAAAAAGGCAGCTGGCGACCAGCTTCATACCATCTATAACAAAAGTGAGTCCACACTGCCTGATAAACCTGGGATTACCGGGAAGTCAGGCTTTCTGATGGGCGAGCAGGAGCGGGGGGAGGTGCTGGAAAACGGATACCGATTCCTAATTAACTGGGTGGAGGGCCAGAAAACCGGCTTCTTCATTGATCAGCGCGAAAACCGCAAACTGGTTGGGGATTACTCAGCAGGTCGCAAAGTGTTGAATATGTTTGGATATACAGGCGGGTTCAGCATTTATGGAATGGGAGGAGGTGCCAATCTGGTTCATAGTGTGGACAGCAGCGGGAAGGCGATTGACCTGAGTCGTGAAAATGCTGAATTAAACTTTCCGGGAGACGAGCGTCATGCAGCCTTTGCCGTAGACGCTTTTGGATATTTTAAGGATATGAAGGAGGCCTACGACCTGATTATCCTGGATCCGCCGGCATTTGCCAAGCACCAAAATGTGTTAAGTAATGCACTACAGGGTTACAAACGACTGAATCAAAGAGCCTTTGAGGCAATTGCTCCTGGAGGGATCATCTTTACATTCAGCTGTTCCCAGGCGGTCAGCAGGGAGAACTTCCGGAAATCGGTATTTGTGGCTGCAGCCAATGCCAGGCGGAAAGTCCGTATCCTGCATCAGCTCTCTCAGCCACCCGATCATCCTGTAAGCATTTACCACCTTGAAGGGGAGTACCTGAAAGGACTGGTTATGGAGGTGGAGTAACATTTCGGGATTTCATGCGTCTTTTTACTGGTTATAGCTATAAAAATTCAAATCTCCTTACAATGAAAAAATTAACATTTCTTATCGTTGCCATACTACTGGCACTACCTTCCTGCATTATTGATGGATGGGATCAGGGCATTAGCGGCAATGGAAAAGTAGTTGAAAAGATCCGTGATATAGAAGGATTTACAGGCGTTAAAGTGAGTTCAGGAATTGATGTATACCTGAGCCAGGGCAGCAGTTTTGAGGTAAAGGTGGAAGCAGATGAAAATCTCCATGAGGTGATTCTTACTGAATTGGATGGTAAGATGCTGGTAGTAAAAACCGATCGGGTGAATATCAGAAAAGCCAAATCCAAGAAGGTGCATGTCACCCTGCCAGAATTAACAGCACTCAAGATCAGCAGCGCTGGTGATTGTGTGGGTCAGACCTTATTTACTTGTGACGATCTTAATCTCTCCATCAGCAGTGCCGGAGACCTGAGCCTTGAAGTGGAGGCCGGTCGAATTGACCTGGATATAAGCTCCAGCGGCGATGCAGATATTTCAGGAACTGCAGATGAGTTTAATGTGAGTCTGAGCAGTGCAGGGGATCTGAATGCCTTTGATCTGCTTGCTGCAAAGGTGGATGTGAATGTATCCAGTGCAGGTGATGCCAGGGTCCATGCCACAGAGGAGATCTCCATGAGCGCTTCCAGCGCCGGGAATATCTACTACAGGGGCGATGCCAGGGTGATGCATTCCCAAAGCAGCAGTGCTGGGAATATCTCACACAATGATTAACCCAGGTAACTTTTGAGGATTTTGCTTCGGGTGGTGTGTTTTAAGCGCTTGATGGCCTTCTCCTTGATCTGCCTTACCCGCTCACGGGTCAGGTTAAACTCTTCCCCGATCTCTTCAAGGGTATGGGGGTGTTTTCCATTGAGTCCAAAGTAAAGCCTGATGATGCTGGCTTCGCGGTAGGTAAGTGTGCTGAGGGCGCGCTCAATCTCTTTGCGGAGTGAATCATTCAACAGGCCCCGGTCAGGTGAGGGTGTCTCCGCGTTGAGCAGTACATCGTACATGTTTCCATCTTCCCCGTCCTGAAGGGGAGCATCCATGGAAACATGTCTGCCTGAACTTCGGATGGCCTCCTTAACATCTTCAGGAGCCAGTTCCAGAGCCTGTGCAATCTCCAGTATGGTGGGTTCACGCTCAAATTTCTGCTCCAGTTCTGCGAAGGTCTTGTTGATCTTATTAATGGAACCTATCTTATTCAGGGGAAGCCGTACAATACGCGCCTGTTCGGCAAGTGCCTGGAGGATGGACTGCCTGATCCACCACACCGCATAGCTGATAAATTTAAAACCACGTGTTTCATCAAAGCGCTGTGCGGCCTTAATGAGTCCAAGGTTCCCCTCATTGATCAGGTCGGGAAGACTTAATCCCTGGTTCTGATACTGTTTGGATACCGATACCACAAAGCGCAGGTTGGCTTTGATCAGCTTCTCCATGGCCTGTGCATCTCCCTTACGAATTCTTCTTGCAAGTTCAACTTCCTCCTCAGCAGTGATCAGGTCCACTTTCCCAATCTCATGCAAGTATTTGTCAAGTGAGGGAGTTTCCCTGTTGGTGACCTGCTTGATGATTTTGAGTTGTCTCATGCAACCTGCTCTGTATGTTGATAAAAGGCATTGAATATATATATTATTTTTGGTAGTTCGTCTTTTTTCCACTAATATTGCACTAGAATTCCATTCTGACGAACTATAGTTCTATTCTGATTAAAATTCCAATTTATCTTGATTTAATACATCCTCACAGGATCATTATTTATTTATCACATATTTATGTACGATATACTTGAACTGAACAAAAAGCTTCTTGCTGAATTACGCGATATTGCTAAAGAGCTAAAAATTAAGCGTGTAGAGTCCTTTAAGAAGCAAGATCTTATTTATAAGATTCTGGATACCCAGGCCATAGTGGTTTCAGAAAGCAAAGCTGCCAAAAAGGAGAATCCCCGGAAAGAGGGACCCAAAAAGGAAAGGCAGTCCAATGCTTCTGAAGAGGCATCTGCCCAAGCCAGAAAGAGGCCCGGGAGACCTAAAAAAGAAAAGAAACAGGAGCCTGAAAAGACCACTGAAACGCGCAATCCCCGTGCTGCTGACAGTTCTCCGGCCAAATCAAATGCGCAGATGGAGAAGCGGGAACGTCCTGCACCAGTGCAAGAGGATAAGTCCACTAAAAAGGAAGGTGGACGCCGCAATGACTTCCGCGATCGCGGCAACCGCAATGAGCGCAACGAACAAAGGGAAAACGGCGACCGCAATGAGCGCAATGAGCGCAACGAACAAAGGGAGCGTGGTGACAAAGGTGATCAGCGCGACAATCGCGACATGCGTGACAATCGCGACATGCGTGACAATCGCGACAATCGTGACAATCGCGACATGCGCGATAACCGTCAGCAGAAGAGACCCCAGGAGCGCCGGGAGGTGGACAAGTACGATTTCGAAGGATTGATTACCAATTCGGGTGTGCTTGAGATTATGCCTGATGGCTATGGATTCCTGAGGTCCTCAGACTACAACTACCTGAATTCTCCAGATGATATCTATGTCTCACAAAGTCAGATCAAACTGTTTGGTCTGAAAACAGGGGATAATGTAACAGGAACCATTCGTCCACCCAAGGAAGGCGAGAAATATTTCCCACTGATCAAGGTGGAGTCCATCAATGGTCGCAGTCCCGATTTTATTCGCGACCGGGTACCCTTTGACTACCTGACCCCACTATTCCCGGAACAGAAGTTTACACTGGTAGGGAACGGGCAACACAACCTTTCGGTACGTGTTGTGGATATGTTTGCCCCCATCGGGAAAGGACAGCGTGGTTTGATTGTTGCACAGCCCAAGACAGGTAAAACCGTTTTGCTGAAGGATATTGCCAATGCCATTGCAGCCAACCATCCTGAAGTTTATATGATTGTGCTGCTGATTGACGAACGTCCCGAGGAGGTTACCGATATGGCAAGGAACGTGAATGCCGAAGTGATCTCATCCACCTTTGATGAGCCCGCAGAGAGGCATGTGAGAATTGCCAATATTGTATTGGAGAAGGCCAAGCGGATGGTTGAGTGTGGACATGATGTGGTGATCCTGCTCGATTCCATTACTCGTTTAGCAAGGGCCTACAATACCATTTCCCCTGCTTCCGGTAAGGTGCTCTCCGGTGGTGTGGATGCCAACGCCCTGCACAAACCGAAACGATTCTTTGGCGCAGCCAGGAACATTGAGGACGGGGGTTCCCTGACCATTCTTGCCACGGCTCTGACCGAGACCGGATCCAAAATGGATGAGGTGATCTTTGAAGAGTTTAAAGGAACCGGTAATATGGAACTTCAGCTGGACAGGAAACTATCCAACAAGCGGGTGTACCCATCTGTGGATGTCAATCCATCCAGTACCCGTCGCGAAGACCTGCTGCTTGACAAGCCTATGCTTGACAAGATCTGGATTCTCAGGAACTACCTCTCCGATATGAATTCAGTTGAGGCCATGCAATTCCTCCGTGACCGATTGGTCAAAACTTCTACAAACGAGGAGTTTCTGATCTCCATGAACAGCGGTTGATCCGGCCAGATAGGACATGAAAAGTGACGGCCAATACCGTCACTTTTTTGTTTTAAGGGTCTATGATTTGAAGTTATTTGAAATGATTTTATATTACGAAGTTGCAATAAAAATTAAGGCTATTTTACTAATTTTGGGTGACTTCAATTCTAAAAGTTAACTAGTTGTAATTTAAATACTTAAGTAAAAATAACATGGCAAATAAGAAGAATTTCATGACATGTGATGGTAATTATGCCGCAGCGCATATTGCCTACATGTTCAGTGAGGTGGCTGCCATCTATCCCATCACTCCTTCCTCCAATATGGCAGAGTATGTGGACGAGTGGTCGGCCAATGGTAGAAAGAATATTTTCGGAGAGATCGTTAAGGTAACTGAAATGCAGTCGGAAGCAGGTGCCGCCGGTGCAATGCACGGAGCATTGCAGAGTGGTAGCCTCTCCTCAACATTTACCGCTTCCCAGGGACTCCTTTTGATGATTCCCAATATGTATAAAATGTCGGGGGAGCTGCTTCCTGCGGTATTCCACGTATCTGCACGGAGTCTCGCGGCACAGGCACTCTCCATATTTGGAGACCACAGTGATGTAATGTCGACCCGTCAGACAGGATTTGCCATGCTGGCAACCGGTAGTGTTCAGGAGGTGATGGATCTGGCTGCCGTTGCCCACCTGACTTCCATCAAGACAAGAGTACCCTTCCTCCATTTCTTTGACGGGTTCCGGACATCCCATGAGATCCAGAAAGTTGAAGCACCCGACCAGGAGGAGCTGGCAAAGCTCCTTGATATGGATGCATTGAAAGCTTTCAGGGACAAAGCATTGAATCCTGAGAATCCTGTGACCCGTGGACTGGCTCAGAACCCTGATATCTATTTCCAGACAAGGGAAGCCATCAATAAATTCTATGAGGGAATTCCCGATGAGGTTGCTGGCTATATGAAGGAGATCAGTAAGCTGACCGGACGCGAATATAAGCCCTTTACCTATTATGGCGACGACGATGCAGAGAATATCGTTATTGCCATGGGTTCCATCACAGAGACCCTGAAAGAGGTAGTTGACCACCTGAATGCCAAAGGTGAAAAGGTTGGTTTGCTTGTTGTGCACCTATACAGGCCATTCTCAGCCAGGTATTTCATGGATGTGCTCCCCAAGTCGGTGAAGCGTATCTCTGTACTGGACCGTACCAAGGAGCTCGGAGCCAATGGAGAACCACTCTATCTCGATATCAAGAACCTCTTCTACGGAAAGGAGAATGCGCCCCTGATCGTTGGTGGCCGTTATGGACTCTCCTCCAAGGATACCACTCCCGCCATGATGATCTCTGTCTTTGATAACCTGAAGATGAACGAGCCAAAGGATGGGTTCACTGTGGGGATCGTGGACGATGTGACCTTCACTTCCCTGCCTCTGCTTCCGGAGATTTCACTAAGCGAAGTTGGTACATTCGAGGGTAAATTTTACGGTCTGGGTTCCGATGGTACCGTAGGTGCCAACAAGAACTCTATTATGATCATCGGTGAATCGACCGATAAATATTGTCAGGCTTACTTTGCATACGACTCCAAGAAGTCGGGCGGTATCACCACTTCACACCTGCGCTTTGGTGACAATCCCATCCGATCCCCCTACCTGGTGGGTACTCCTGACCTTGTAGCATGTCATGTCTCTTCCTACCTGGAGAAGTATGATATGCTGAAGGGACTCAAGGATGGTGGTACTTTTCTTCTGAACTCCATCTGGAGTGCGGAGGAGACCATCAAGCACCTTCCCAACCATGTGAAAAAGTACATGGCCGATCACAAAATAAATTTCTATATTATCAATGCCACCAAACTGGCACAGGAGATCGGACTGGGCAACCGGACCAATACCATTATGCAGTCGGCCTTCTTTAAGATTGCCGATATCATTCCTTATGACCAGGCTGAGGAAGAGATGCGCAAATTTATCATCAAGAGTTTCGGCCGCAAGGGTGAAGAGGTGGTGAATATGAACTTTGCTGCTGTGGAGAAGGGTGGAGATGTAATTAAAGTTGAGGTGGATGCTTCCTGGAGCAATCTTGGAGCCGATGAGGCGAAGAAGGATACAAGAGTCGGTGTTCCGGATTTTGTAAGAAATGTGGTTGAGCCCATCAACAACCTGGCAGGTGATGACCTTCCAGTCAGTGCATTTACTGGACGTGAAGACGGAACCTTCCCTTCGGGAACTGCACAGTACGAGAAGCGCGGTATTGCAGTCAACGTCCCCGAGTGGATCGATGACAACTGCATCCAGTGTAACCAGTGTGCCTATGTTTGTCCCCACGCTGCCATCCGTCCATTCCTGATTGATGAGGATGAGGCCAAGGCATTGCCCGAGGGAACTAAAACAATCAAGGCCAATGGCAAGGCGTTTGCAGGATTGCAATTTAAGATCCAGGTATCTGTACTGGATTGTACCGGTTGCGGAAACTGTGCCGATGTTTGTCCATCCAAAGTCAAGTCGCTGGAGATGAAGCCGCTGGCCAGCCAGGATGCTGAAATTCCAAGGTGGGATCACCTGATCAAAGAGATCTCCTATAAAGACACCCTGGTAGATAAGAAGCAGACTGTGAAGAATTCTCAGTTTGCCCAGCCGCTCTTCGAGTTCTCAGGAGCTTGCGCAGGTTGTGGTGAAACTCCCTATATCAAGCTAATTACACAGCTATACGGTGATCAGATGATTGTGGCCAACGCAACTGGTTGCTCCTCCATCTATGGTGGTTCTGCACCATCCACTCCATATTGTGCAAACGTAAACGGCCAGGGTCCCGCATGGGCCAACTCGCTGTTCGAGGATAATGCTGAGTATGGATTCGGATTGGCCACAGGTGTAAATAAGAACCGCGACCGCATCAAGAACAGGATGCTTGCTGCCATGGACGAAGTAAAGCCCGCCACCAAAGAGGCCTTTGGTGAGTGGATCGACTCCATGGAGAATCTTGATGCTTCCAAAGCCACTTCCGCCAAATTACTGGAGGTGCTCGATAGCGAGACACATGGCATTGCAGAAGAGATCAAGGATCTCAAGCATTACCTGGTGAAAAAGTCAGTCTGGATATTTGGTGGAGACGGATGGGCCTACGACATCGGTTACGGCGGACTGGACCATGTGATCGCTTCCGGCGAAGATGTGAATATCCTTGTTATGGATACAGAGGTCTACTCGAATACTGGCGGACAGGCTTCCAAGGCTACCCCGGTGGGCGCTGTGGCCAAGTTTGCTGCTTCCGGTAAGAAGATCCGTAAGAAGGACCTGGGTATGATGGCCATGACTTACGGATATGTATATGTGGCGCAGGTCTCCATGGGAGCCAGCCAGAGTCAGTATCTGAAGGCGGTCAGAGAGGCTGAAGCCTATCCCGGACCATCCCTCATTATCGCCTATTCGCCCTGTATCAGTCATGGATTACGTGCGGGTATGGGCAAAACACAGAGTCAGGCTAAATTTGCTGTGGAGAGTGGCTACTGGCACCTCTACCGCTACAACCCGGTTCTGGAAGATGAGGGCAAGAACCCGTTCTTACTGGATTCCAAGGAACCCCAGTGGGATCAGTTCCAGGGATTCCTGCAGTCGGAGGTACGTTACACCTCGCTGCAGAAGTCGTTCCCTGCAGAAGCTGCCGTTTTGTTCAAAGCTGCACAGACCAATGCCAAGTGGAGGTATAACAGCTATGTACGAATGGCCAGCCTCGACTTCGCACCAAGCGTTTAGGTGGTT
>QMPQ01000138.1 GCA_003648635.1 Bacteroidota bacterium
AATTTTCTCATCACCAAAGAGTTTTTCAAGCTTAGCAGCATCTGTAATGTCTCCCCGGACAAAGTGGTAGTTGGAAGCACTCTCAATGTCTTTCAGGTTTTCCAGGTTCCCCGCATAGCTAAGCACATCCAGGTTCAGAATTCGGGTATCCGGATGCTTTGTGACCATCCGCCTGATCACGTGTGATCCGATAAAACCGGCGCCGCCGGTAATAAGGATGGTTTTCATGCTTTCTAATGTTTTGATTGAATATTCATTTCCCACTTCCATGCCGATTGCAGAGTCTCTTCAATCCCCTTTTCGGCTTTCCATCCAAGCTCATCATTTGCATAGGAGGTGTCGGCATAGACTTTCTCAATATCTCCTTCCCTGCGGTCCACGATCTTGTAATTAAGTTTCTGACCGGTGGACTTTTCGAAGGCATGAATGATCTCAAAAACAGAGAGTCCACGGCCGGTCCCCAGGTTAAATACCTCGAAAGCAGATAGCTGTTTCTGGTCAAGCAGGCGCCTGATGGCTTTCACATGCGCTTTGGCAAGATCTACCACATTGATATAATCACGGATGGCCGATCCATCGGGTGTGTTGTAGTCATCTCCAAAAACACTCAGAGACTCCCGGAGCCCGGCAGCCGTCTGGGTGATAAAAGGCACCAGGTTATTGGGCACACCTATGGGCAGCTCACCGATGCTGGCCGTAGGATGGGCCCCTATGGGATTAAAGTAGCGGAGGGAGATCACACCTAAGCCCTCTGTAGAGTTTATGGTATCCTGAAGGATATCCTCACAGATCTGCTTGGTGTTTCCGTAGGGGGAATTCGCCTTTTTAAGAGGGGCGTTTTCGCTTACCGGCAGTACATCAGGTTCCCCGTATACAGTGCATGAGGAGGAGAAAACCATATTGTCGATATTGAAATGCTTCATGGCTTCCAGCATGTGAATCAGGGAAAGCAGGTTGTTTTCATAATAGACCAGGGGTTTCTGCACACTTTCACCAACTGCTTTAAATGCTGCAAAATGGATGATGGCATTTATATCGGGATATTTTTCAAACACCCCATAGGTAGCTTTCCGGTCTTTCAGATCCACCTCTTCGAAATGAGGTTCTATGCCGGTGATGGATGTGATGCCATCCAGGACTTTCCGCTCAGAGTTTGAGAGATCATCCACAATTACCACCTCCATTCCCTCCTCCAGCAGTTCCACTACAGTATGGGATCCAATATATCCCGTTCCTCCGCTTACAAGAATTTTAGCCATGTGGAAATATTTTACAGGCTCCAGTAGTTGAGCTTGGTTATTTTATCGCGGTAAATCCCTTTCAGATCAGCAAAAATAGCTCCTTCATGGCTAATGGATTGGAAATAGGCCTCATCCAGCTCCATGTACTCCCTGTGATTGACCGCCACCACAATCCCGTGGTAGGGTCCTTCGATGGCAGGTGAAAGTTCAAAGTTATACTCCTCTTTGATCTCCTGGGGAGAGGCGTATGGATCGACCACATCGACCTGCACACCAAACTCATTCAACTCAGCGATCACATCAGCCACTTTGGAGTTTCGGATATCACTGACATTTTCTTTGAATGTGGCACCCATAATCAGCACCCGGCAATCTTTCAGGTTGGAGAAGCTTGAAGAAAGTTTCAGTGTGATCTGGCGTGCCACATAGGCAGCCATACTGTCGTTGATGCCCCGACCCGAAGTGATGATCTGAGCATGATGTCCGAACTTGGCCGATTTATAGGTCAGGTAGTAAGGATCCACACCAATACAATGCCCCCCCACCAGGCCTGGAAAGAAGTTGAGAAAATTCCACTTAGTCCCTGCAGCCTCCAGAACTTCATAAGTATTGATGTCCATCTTGTTGAAGATCATGGAGAGTTCATTCATAAAGGCGATGTTGATATCGCGTTGTGAATTTTCGATGATCTTGGCAGCTTCAGCCACCTTGATAGAGCTGGCCCGGTGTACACCAGCCTCGATTACCAGTTCGTAAGTCTTCGCTATCTCTTCGGCCGATTCGGCATCACAACCCGAAGTGACCTTCGTGATCTGAGTAAGCGTATGTTCGCGGTCGCCCGGATTGATCCGTTCGGGTGAGAATCCCACTTTGAACTGATCCATAAATTTGAGACCGGATACCTCGATCAGCAGGGGAATGCAATCTTCCTCGGTGCACCCGGGATATACTGTGGATTCATAAACAACATAGTCTCCCTCGGAAAGCACTTTTCCCACAGTGGTTGTGGCAGAAAGCACGGGCGATAGATCGGGGTTCTTATGTTCGTCAATGGGGGTAGGCACAGCCACTACGTAGAAAGAGGCCTCCCGGAGCTCATCTATGCTGGCAGTGAACTTGATATCACAGCCCTCAAAATCTTCGCTGGTGAGCTCGTTGCTGGGATCTACCTTGTTTTGCATCATCTCCACCCGGTCTGCTTTGATGTCAAATCCGATGACAGAAATTTTCTTTGCAAACTCCAGGGCAATGGGAAGCCCCACATAACCCAGTCCGATGACAGCCATTTTCTTATTTCCGCTCAGCAGATCGTCATAAATCATGTTTGAATGCTTTTAATAATTGGATGATAATCACCTGTTAATCCTACAGGCCTTGTATTACGTATGTGATAGACTATTCCTATGGAGTTGCGGGCTGCTTCCAACCCGTAACCTTCACCTTCCAGGATTTTTTTATAGGAGATGGTATGCAGATCAGTAAAGCCACCACTAAATTCAATCTCTTCCCCGTTCACAGTAATGGAACGGTAAGTACGTTTACCTGAGGCTCTAAGGCCCGAGGGTATATCCTGATTATCAATGCTAAGAAACCAGCGAACCCGGGCCCGCTCCAGTTCGAGATATCCCGCTGCTTTATCTCCTTTCAGAATATTTACCTTGCTCTCCTTAACATCTCCGAAGATCCAGGTTAGCATATCAAAAAAGTGTACCCCGATATTGGTGGCAACACCTCCCGATTTTTCTTCCTTCCCTTTCCAGGAATAGTGATACCAGTTTCCTCTGCTGGTGATGTAGGAGAGGTCCACATCATATACTTTGTCGGGTGGACCATTGTGCACTTGCTCTTTCAGATCTATGATGGCCTGGTGGTGCCGGAGTTGAAGAATGTTCCATACCTTTCTGCCGGTCTCCTTTTCATAATCCTTCAGGGCATCGATGTTCCAGGGATTTAGTACCAGGGGCTTCTCGCAAATGGCATCTGCCCCATTACGCATGGCGAAGCGAATATGTGAATCGTGCAGGTAATTGGGGGAACATATGCTTACATAATCCACATGGGTTCCCTGCCTGTTCAGCTTGGCAATATGGCGATCGAAACGCTCGAATTCAGTGAAAAAATCAGCTTCAGGAAAATAGCTATCCATAAAACCAACACTGTCGAAGGGATCCAGCGCAGCTACCAGGTTGTTGTTTGTCTCTTTGATGGCCCTCACATGCCTTACAGCAATATATCCAGCGATGCCAATTACAGCAAAATTCTTAGGGCCCTTATTCATGTCTTGATCCGGTTTTAGTTACTTTGTCTTCATTGAGTCTGTATTCTTCACCACTTTCGGGACAGACAGCCGATCCTTCAATGTTAAATTCAAGACGATGTCCGTATTCGCTCATCCATCCTATCTGCCTGGAAGGGTTACCCACCACAAGTGCATAGGGTAGGATCTCACTTACAACCACTGCACCTGCTCCTATAAACGAAAATTTACCGATTTTGTTACCACAAACGATGGTGGCATTTGCACCAATAGTTGCTCCTTTTTCAACCACTGTTTTTATATACATATCACGCCTGATCACGGCACTTCTCGGATTGACTACATTGGTAAAAACCATGGAGGGTCCCAGGAAGACATCATCTTCGCAGATGACCCCGGTATAGATGGAAACATTGTTCTGGACCTTTACATTGTTTCCCAGAATTACATCGGGCGACACCACCACATTCTGTCCCAGGTTACAGTTTGAGCCTATTTTGCTTCCGGTCATAATATGGCTGAAGTGCCAGATCCTGGTTCCATCTCCAATCTCGACTCCGTCATCGATTACAGCGGTTTCGTGGGCAAAGAAATCCTTCATCAGTTATGCTTTAAAATATTGATGAACCTGCTCGGATATATACTCCAGCTGTTTCTGTTCCATCTCTGTATGTATGGGCAAGGAAAGTACCTTATTGCATAATTCTTCCGATGCCGGAAGACTACCTTTCCCATATCCAAGGTCCCTGTAGGCCTGCTGCAGGTGAAGGGGAACAGGGTAATAGACCTGGGAGGGTATCCCTTTCTCCATGAGCCACTGTTTCAGCGCGTCTCTACTGGAGGCCTCTACCTGCAGGGTATACTGGTGAAAAATATGGCTAGTAAATGGGGAGCGCACCGGGGTATGGAGTCCTTCAATACCAGACAGCGAGGTATCATACCAGGTAGCTGCTTCCTGCCTCAAGCGGTGGTAATCATCCAGGTGCTGCAATTTGACCCTCAGGATTGCAGCCTGGAGGGTATCAAGGCGTGAGTTCACCCCCACATGATCGTAGTAGTAACGCTTTTGCATCCCATGGTTAACAAGGGAAGCGGCCCGTTGCCCTAAGCTATCATCATTGGTAAACAACGCTCCTCCGTCACCAAAGGCTCCCAGGTTTTTAGATGGGAAGAAGGAGGTGCATCCCAGATGTCCGATGGTACCTGCTTTCTGTTTGGATCCGTTTGCAGGAAGAAAGTCAGCTCCCAGGGCCTGGGCATTGTCTTCAATGACATATAGGCCATGTCTCCCTGCAAATTCCATGATCGACTCCATATCTGCACACTGTCCGAATAGGTGTACAGGAACAATGGCCCGGGTTCTATCTGTCACGGCCTGTTCCAGTAGTTCCGGATCAAGGTTAAAGGTATCGGGCCTCACATCCACAAACACCGGTTTTAATCCCAGCAGCCTGATCACTTCCACGGTAGCAATAAAGGTGAAAGGAGTGGTAATCACCTCATCGCCGGGCTGCAGCTCCAGGGCCATCATGGCTACCTGCAGGGCATCCGTACCATTGCCACAGGCAATAGTGTGTTTAATATCCAGATAGGCTGATAATTCCTTCTGAAATTCACGTACATCTTCACCCCTTATAAAGGCGGTGGAATCGATCACCTTTTGAATGGCAGAGTCAACCTCATCTTTGATTTTAAGGTACTGACCATGAAGGTCTACCATTTTTATCTCGTTCATTTATACAGGCTTACAGAAATAATATACGAAGATAGTAAAAAAAGGCGGGTTGATAACTTGGTTTTGATTTCCTCGAGCGACTGATTATTTTTACCTCACAAACGATTTGCATGATCATCGGAAAATATATCAGAATGCTCCTTGATGAGCGAAAGCGCGTAATTCTTCCTGGCTTTGGAAACCTGGAAGTATTCGTACCTGAAGGAACACAGACACCATCCGGAAACCGGATCAATCCACCGGGAACTTCGGTCAAATTTGATACAAGCTATAGCAAGGATGATGATGTATTGGCCGAAACAATGGCAGCTGGAGAAGTGCTGGAGAGGGATGAAGCGCAGCAGCGTGTGCTGGAGCTGGTTGATGCCGTTAAATTTTCCCTGGACAAAGGAGAAGATTTTGTCCTCCCTGAAGCCGGAACCTTTACAAAGGATGCGGATGGCAAGATCCTCTTCCAGGCAGATCCTGCCTGGGTGCTGGAGCCAGATCAATATGGTCTGGAGTCAATGGATCTACTTGAATTAGAGGAGCTTCCCATTGAAGAGGAAAAAGCTCAGGAGAGTGGGACAGAATCCAAAGCAATCCCAAAAGTTACAACACTTGCTCCACCCAAGGCCAAACCAAAAAGTAAGAGATGGCGGGTTATCTGGCTGGTGGCTGCTGTATTAATTATCGTGTTGGCGGTCCTTATCCTCATTCCTTCAGAGGAAGGTGAAAATGGGGAGAGGAAAGGCTTGTTCTCTAAGAAAGCGGATAAGGAGCTAATCGATCAGCAGGAAGCACCTGCGAATCAGCAGCAGACAGAAGTTGATGAGCAGGTGACGCCGACGGAAACAGAGCAAGTGGAGTCTGAACCAGAAGTGGAACAATCCCTGCCGGTTGAAGAGGCCAACAGTTTTTTTATTATTGCCGGGAGCTTTAATAAGCTGAAGAATGCAAGTGATTTGCAGGATAAGCTAAATAACAGAGGGTTTCATGCGGAAGTGATGATCACTGAGAACAGAATGTACCGTGTGAGCGTGGCATCCTATGCCACCAAGGCAGAGGCTGAAAAGGAACTCGCAAAGATTAAATCGCAATCTGGTTTGCAGTCGTGTTGGCTGCTTTCAAACTAGGATCAGTTAATCTCAGAACCATTTAGCGCCTCTTCGGATGGTTCCACAAAGTGCAGTGATCCATCCGGATTTTCTGAAAGCAGGATCATACCCTGTGATTCAATCCCTTTGATTTTCCTGGGAGCCAGATTGGCCAGTACCGACACCTTCTTACCGGGTAGTACATCGGGTTCAAAGTATTCTGCGATACCAGAAACAATGGTTCGTTTTTCGAATCCCAGATCTACCAGCATTTTAATAAGCTTCTTGGTTTTGGGGACCTTTTCAGCCTCCAGGATGGTGCCTGTTCTCAGGTCCATTCGCGTAAAGTCATCAAAGGTGATCTCCTCTTTCTGAGGGCTATGCTCAGCCGGCTCCTCATTCTCCTCTTTGGTCTTGTTGAGCTTATCCAGTTGCTGCTGAATCTGCTCGTCCTCGATTTTTTCAAACAAGAGGGAGGCTTTCTCAATAGCGTGTCCGGGTGCCAGCAAGTTTTCCGATCCTATCAGCTCCCAGGATCTTCCTTCGAACTGCAGGAATCCCCTTAGCTTCTCCATGGAGAAGGGAAGAAAAGGATCCAGCAGCAGGGTGAGGTTTGCTGAGATCTGCAAGGCTATATTCAGAATGGTTTTCACCCGGTCGGGATCACTTTTGATCACCTTCCAGGGTTCCGTATCGGCCAGGTACTTGTTGCCCAGGCGAGCCAGATCCATACCCCTTTTGATGGCTTCTCTGAAACGGAAGAGCTCCAGGCTCTCCTCCACACCCTTTGCGATACTATGGATCTCTGCAAGGGTAGCTTTGTCCTGTTCTGTTAAGGTGGTGATCTCAGGCACCTTCCCCTCAAAGTATTTGTGGGTAAGCACTAATGCCCGGTTGACGAAGTTGCCCAGAATGGCTACCAGTTCGTTGTTGTTGCGGTTTTGAAAATCCTTCCAGGTAAAATCATTGTCCTTGCTTTCAGGGGCGTTGGCGCAGAGCACATAACGCAATACATCCTGTTTTCCCGGGAAATCTTCCAGGTACTCATGGAGCCATACCGCCCAGTTTCTTGAAGTGGAAATCTTGTCATTCTCCAGGTTCAGAAACTCATTGGCAGGTACATTGTCAGGAAGAATGTAAGAGCCTTCAGCCTTTAAAATGGTAGGGAAAACTATGCAATGAAAAACAATGTTGTCTTTCCCGATAAAATGGACCATGCGTGTCTCTTCATCTTTCCAGTACTTTTCCCAGTCCGGGGTCAGCTCCTTGGTGGCCGAAATATAACCAATGGGTGCATCAAACCATACATAGAGCACCTTTCCATCGGCTCCTTCCACGGGTACTGGAATCCCCCAGTCCAGATCGCGACTTACAGCACGGGGGTGCAAACCCTGGTCGAGCCACGATTTGCACTGTCCGTAAACATTGGGCTTCCACTCCTTGTGCTCCTTAAGGATCCACTCCTTGAGCCAGGGTTCATACTTGTCCAGTGGCAGGTACCAGTGTTTGGTCGCCTTAAGAACGGGCTTACTGCCACTGATGGTCGATACGGGATTCACCAGATCGGTGGGACTCAGTGATGTGCCACACTGTTCGCACTGATCACCATAGGCGCAGGGATTCCCGCAGTGGGGACAGGTACCGGTTATATATCGGTCGGCCAGGAAGGCGGCAGCCTCCTCATCGTAATATTGCTCTGAGGTCTTCTCAATAAATACCCCTTTATCGTAGAGGGTCTTAAAAATTTCCGAAGCGGTCTCATGATGTACCTGGTTGGAAGTACGGGAGTAGATATCAAAGGAAATCCCAAAATCCTCAAATGCTTTTTTATTGATCCCGTGGTAGCGGTCCACAACCTCCTGGGGGGAGATCCCTTCCTTGCGTGCCTTCAGAGTGATGGGTACCCCATGTTCGTCCGATCCACATATGGAGATCACATCCCTGTCACGCTGGCGCAGGTAGCGGACATAAATGTCGGAGGGGACATAAACGCCTGCCAGGTGGCCCAGGTGAAGGGGGCCGTTGGCATAAGGCAGGGCCGATGTAACCAGGGTTCTTTTGTAAGCTTTAGCAGTCATTGTGAGTTATTTTTGGGAAAGCACAAAGGTAATGATAAAATGGAGCTGATTTTTCTCCTTTCTGCACATAAACAAGAAAGAATCTTTCCATGAATCAATGCAAAACCGGAAGGAATGCTGAAAAGGTGGCTGCCGGCTACCTGAGAGCCCGTGGTTACCGGATATGGAAGACCAACTGGAGGTGGGGCAAACGGGAACTGGACCTGGTGACTCTGCACCATCATGAGCTGGTTATTGTTGAAGTGAAATCCCGTGTAGGAAATGCGGTCAATGATCCTTCTGTGGTGGTTGATCATATCAAGGAGCGGAACATCATCCTGGCAGCTGAAGCATTCATCCGACTACACAATTGCAGCCGCCCCACCCGTTTTGATGTAATTGCCGTGATTTACGGTGACAGCGGTATGGAAATCGAGCATATGGAAAATGCCTTCTATCCTACGGTGGATTAATCATCAAAGTACTTCTCGATCAAAAGATAAGCTTTGTTCAGGTATTCATGGTAGAGCTTGCCCCCATCCATTCTTGACTGAGTGATCACAATCTTATTTTCCAGATCCACATTTAAGATGGAAGATGTGGCTGAGCCATGACCTACGACATGGTCACTCAGGATATTTCTTTTCTCACCCGTATCTTCATCCTTTATCCATCTGTTACTGGGTGTGATCCCGATCCCCCAATTTCTTCCCTTAATATTTGGGAAAAAAGTCTCCAGGTCTACCGGAAGCAGTGCTTCGTAAGTCTTCTCAGAAAAGAAATGTAGATCTCCGTAGCTTCCCTGGTTCAGGAGCATTTGTCCCACAACAGCCATATCATAAGCAGTTGACCGGACTCCATAGGCCAGATCAATGTCCAGTTGTGTATGCTTCAGATGTAGTGGAGCAAAGAGGTATTCCTGGAAAAGATGAAAGATACTTTTCCCCGATACAATTTCCATCACTTTGCCTGCAAGGTTGTATCCCATTCCATTGTAATAGTGCCGGGTAGCAGGTTCTATATAGGGCAACCATAATGCAAGTGAATTATCAAGCCATGGGTTTTGTACCCCTCCCAGGGAGCCATGACCATAGAAGCCGGAAGTATGAGTAAAACACTGGCGCAAAGTAATTGCTTTTTCCCCTGTTGTTGGGAAATCCTGCAGATACTTACCCACTGGGTCATCAATACCAATGAGTCCCTGATCTACAAACTGAGCAAAAAGAAGCCCTGTATAGAGTTTGGTAATGGATGCAATCTCGGTGGGTTCCTCCAGGGTGAATCTACCGCGCAGATTTTCACCAAAAGCCCCATGAAAAAGAATGGATCCATCTCTGGCAACGAGCATATCAAAGGGTTCCCCGCTGAGCTCTGCCCATTCTGAACAAAGAGCTCTCATCTCCTTCTCGAAAGCAGCATTCTTCTCTATGTCTTCACCCTTAAGGGAATGCAGCACTGGCGTTGTGTGATTTGCCCTCTCCGGGGCGGCCAGGGGGGGATATTTGTTTTCAATGCCCAGAACTTTCCGCTTGAGTTGGATATGGTAATCGCCGTCCATGATCACCGGGGTATGATATGGACCCGGTTTCAATTGCTTCAAGTACATATCATGGATAAAAGCCATTAGAATGCCTCCATCCTGGTTGTTGACGATGGATTTCAGAAGTATTTGTCCGCCATAATCGGAAATCAGCTCCCTGTTCTCCTCCCATACAGTTTTTGGAATACTGTCGAAGGGGAAGTAGTCGATATTGGATAGAAAGGGCTCGGACCAGCCCATCCAGTCGTTGGGTGTACAGAACATGGTTCCGGCTCTTTTCATCACTTTCCCGTTGCCCCCGCTTATTTCGGCATAGTAGCCATATCTTCCCGGTTGCAGTAAGGTATCCACCTCCTGCAGGTAGGTATCAAACCACCTCA
>QMPQ01000139.1 GCA_003648635.1 Bacteroidota bacterium
CCAAAGCCGAGAACAGAGCACTTAATGATGATGAGATGCAAACCGCATGCTCCCAATCATGTCCGGCCAACTCCATTGTGTTTGGTGATATGAACGATCCATCCAGCGAGATCAGTAAACTGATCGGCAGCGGAAGGCGCTACAACCTCCTGGAGGAGATCTACACCAAACCTTCGGTGCATTATCTGACCAAAATAAGAAACGCTTAGTAAAAAATAAAAACCTGAAATATGCTTCAATCTCCAATCAGAATCCCATTAATAAAAGGGAACAAGACCTACCGGGATGTAACGGACGATATCCTCAGGCCCATGGCAAACAAGCCAGGAAAATTTTGGTACCTGGGTATTGCCTTATCCGGATCAGCCATGTTGTTAGGTGCTTTTATGATTTTCTGGACCATCTGGCATGGAATCGGTACATGGGGTCTCAACCGGACTATCGGATGGGGCTGGGGGATCACCAATTTTGTGTGGTGGATTGGGATCGGTCATGCCGGTACATTTATCTCGGCCATCCTGCTGTTATTCCGCCAGAAATGGAGGACCAGTATCAACCGGTCGGCCGAAGCAATGACCATCTTTGCGGTGATTTGCGCCATGCTCTTCCCCATTATACATATGGGACGTCCATTGCTTGGATTCTTTATCTTCCCCTATCCAAATTTCAGGGGACTCTGGGTGAACTTTAACTCCCCACTGGTCTGGGATGTATTTGCTATTTCCACCTATTTTACTGTTTCGCTTGTTTTCTGGTACGTGGGACTCATTCCGGATATCGGAACAGTTCGCGACCGCATTAAATCAAAATTCAAAAAGACCATATACACCGTATTGAGTTTTGGTTGGAAAGGCTCAGCCCGCCACTGGCACAGGCATGAGGTTGTAACAATGATCCTGGCTGCTCTGGCTGCCCCGCTGGTACTTTCAGTGCACAGTATTGTGAGTATGGACTTTGCCACATCGGTCATTCCCGGCTGGCACACCACCATCTTCCCCCCCTATTTTGTGGCCGGGGCCATTTTCTCAGGATTTGCTATGGTGCTTACCCTGATGATCATTACCCGAAAAGCTTTGCACCTGGAGGACTATATCACGGTCGGACATGTGGAATCCATGAACAAGGTCATTATTGCCACTGGCTCCATAGTTGGACTGGCCTATATCACCGAGATGTTTATTTCATGGTATTCAGGTGTTGAATATGAGCACTTTGCCCTGGTAAACCGGGCTACCGGTCCATACTGGTGGGCCTATTGGATTATGATGACTGCCAACGTAATTTCACCCCAGCTTCTCTGGTTCAAAAAGCTAAGAACCAGCCTGACTTTCACCTTCTGTCTCTCCATTGTGATCAATATCGGAATGTGGTTTGAACGGTTTGTGATTGTGGTGACTTCTCTGCACAGAGATTACCTTACTTCCAGCTGGGCCATGTACAAGCCGACCATCGTGGAAGTTGGCCTCTTTCTTGGGACGCTTGGTTTATTCTTTACGGCCTTCTTTCTATTTATCCGGGTGTTTCCGGTCATCGCCATTGCAGAGGTGAAATCTGTTTTAAAGAGTTCAGGAGAGAAAAATCCTAAAAAATGATTGAAACCATGGAAGATAAAAATTACGTAAGCGTTATTTTCGATGACGAAGAGCCCATGCTTAAAGCTGTGGCTAAAATCCGGGAGAGCAATCAGAAGATCATGGATGTATTCACCCCCTTTCATGTGCATGGTCTGGATAAAGCCCTGGGAATGAAACGAACAAGGATTCCAATAGCTGGTTTGATATGCGGAGCCTTTGGCGGATTATTTGGATTTCTTTTCCAGGCCTGGGTCTTTACTGTAGATTACCCCCTGGTTTTTGGAGGAAAACCTTATTTGTCGGTTCCCTCATTTATACCTGTAACATTCGAATTGACAGTGCTATTTACTGCGCTTGGTATTGTAGCCGCTCTACTGATCAGGTCTGGCTTGAAGCCTTCAAAAAAATTCGAACCTGTACACCCCCGGATCACCGATGACAGATTTGTAATCCTGGTTGAAACAGAGCAAAATGAGAAATCAACGCGAGAGACGTTACAATCGATGCTTTCAGGAGTCTCAAATGTTGAAATAGTGTAAACAGAAATCTTTCAGATATGGACGAGCATTTCAAATTCACAAATAAGATCCGCAATATCCTGCTTGCAATTGCGATTGGCGGATTATTACTGGCCATTGGAGCCATTGTTATATTTAAGCCGGGCGCTTCAAGGATTTGGGCCAATGTGTTACTTAATAACCAGCTGTTCCTGGGCATTGCACTGGGAGGGGCCTTCTTCCTGGCTGTACACCGGATAGCCTGGTCGGGCTGGCATACTGCACTACAGAGAATCCCCGAAGCGCTGACCTCTTTTCTTCCTGTAGCCTTTCTGCTGATGTTGCTTGTTTTCTTCGGCATGAATGATCTCTATCACTGGTCACAGCCGGATCTTCATGATCCTGTGCTGGAGGGAAAATCTGCATGGTTGAACATGCCCTTCTTTTTCATTCGAATGGTTCTCTATTTTACGGGTTGGATCCTGTTAACCCGGGCAATGAGGAAAAACACCAATGCGCTGATGGATTCGGCCGACGCCAAATTTCACAACAGGAGGCGAATATTTTCCGGGATCTTCCTGGTATTTTTTGCCCTTACGGTCTCCGCAAGCAGCTGGGACTGGATTATGTCCATTGACGCCCACTGGTACAGCACCATATTCGGGTGGTATGTGTTCATCGGTATGTTTGTCTGCTCGCTGGCCTTTATAATCCTGCTCATCTGGTTTCTGAAGGGAGCAGGATACCTGGAGTTTGTCAGGGCGGATCATATTCATGATCTGGGTAAGCTGCTGTTTGCTTTCAGCATATTCTGGACCTATCTGTGGTTTTCACAATACCTGCTGATCTGGTACGGGCATATTCCTGAAGAGACTACCTATTTCGTAGCGAGACAGGAGAATTTCAAGTTGGTATTTTTCCTCAGTCTTATCTTGAATTTTGTTGTCCCTTTTTTCGGGTTGATGAAGTTAAACCTGAAAAAGAAACTGAACTGGCTGGCCGCTGTAGCAGGTATTGTACTTATCGGACACTGGATCGACTATTACCAGATGATAATGCCTGGCGCGGTAGGTGAACATGCAGGGATTGGTCTCCTTGAAATTGGACTTACAGTCTGCTATGCCGGAATCTTTCTTTTTGTTGTATTGCGTGCCCTGGCTTCAAAACCGCTCCTGGTGAAGAATGATCCGTTCCTGGAAGAGAGCTTGCACTATGAATCCTGATTGTTAACCATCGCCTAAGAAATAGAAACATTATGAGAAATGTACTAAATAAGATAACGGTGGCGCTTTTATCGTGTATGATGCTTCTGTCGTGTGACAGGCACAGAAATATGCCAGGTTATGACTTTATGCCGGACATGGTCTATTCCCAGGCATATGATGCATATTCGGAGAACCCGGTATTCAGAGATAACCTCACCAACCAGATGCCGGTATATGGAACAATGCCCAGGGGACAGGTGGCTTTCAGGTACAATGTATTTCCGGAGAACAGGCTGTTTGCAGGTCAAACACTACTCAGCCGCGAAGAGATGGTTATGAAAAGTGTATTCGAAGGGAAAAAGTTATATACCACATTCTGTGTAAACTGTCACGGTGAATCGGGGAAGGGTGATGGCTTCCTGGTTACCAGTAAAAAGCTGCCAGTAACGGTAAAGGTAGGCGATCTGACGCAGGAGCGATTGGTGAAGGCCTCCCGTGGGGAGCTATTTCATGTGGTAACGGTGGGTTATGGAATGATGGGTTCCTATGGTGCTACACTTTCTGAACTTAATCGGTGGAAGATTATTGAATACGTGAAGGTGAAACTTCAGGGACAGGAGCTGGGCGCCAGAACGCTGTCAGGAGCAAACCCGGCTCTCTCCGAGCCTTATGCTGATTTTGAAGCAAGGATTGCCAAGGATTTTGAAAGAACCAATGGGGTAGGACCGGCTGGAAGTATATCAATGGGTGCCATTAACCAGGCCTGGGTGACCGAAGGCGAGGCCCTGTTCAAGCTCAAATGCTCTTCCTGTCATAAACCCACCAGGAAATATGTCGGACCCGCTCCCAAGGGAGTATTAAGTCGTCGAAATCCCCAGTGGATTATGAATATGATCCTGGATCCTGAAAAAATGGTTCAGGAGGATCCGGTTGCTAAAGAATTACTTACCAGGTACCTGGCACCCATGGCCAATCAAAGCCTGACGGAGGATGAAGCAAGGAAAATACTGGAGTATTTCAGGACGCTGGAATAAGAGAAGAATTTATATAGTTAAATAGTAACACTATGAAAAAGGAAATATTTTTTAAAGAATTCAGAGAGGAACACAGAGAGATAAGGGATCTTTTATTTGATATGATAACCTCCTTTGGCGCCCATGATTTTGAAAAATCAGGAGCCTTGCTGGAGAGACTGGATGTTCTTACAGGTCCCCATTTCAGGTATGAAGAGGAGGCTTTGTATCCGGCATTGATTCAGGTATATGGCGAACAATACATTAACAAGCTATTAACGGACCATGACCTGGCAATTGCCCGGGCAAAAAAGTTGAGCTCCATGATTGGTGCAGCCAGCAAAGAAAAGGATGATATTACCGATTGTATCAATACGGTCAGATCCATATTGCCGCATGTAAGTGACTGTGAAGGATTATCCATTATGGTTGAAAAGTTTGACGATGGAATTGTCGACTCAATATGTAAATCCATGGAAGAGGCGAGGGCTGCCAACCTTCCCCTGATAAAATGGTCAGAAACTGCCAGGGCAAGGAAGCCTTTACAGATCACATGAAAATAAGAATGCGAAATTGAGACTAAGAATTACATCAATCATTCTTTTGATGGTATATCTTTCGATATGGTTGAAACCTCTGTTTCCATATATTGATTTCGAACTTAACAAGAGCTATATTATAAAAACCTTATGTGTTGAACGTGATAAGGAGGTGAATACCTGTCAGGGTCAATGCCATTTAAATAAGGAAATTAAAAAAAATACCAGGCAGGAGGAGGAAAGACAAAAAAGTATCCCTGGTCAGATTTTTGAAGATGAGATCTTTTTTATTGTCCTTTCCAGACACAATACCTCCTTGCAAGAAACCACAAAGTATCATCTTTGTATTTATTCTAACAACTACAGATTTCTTATCAGTAGCAGTCATTTCCATCCCCCTGAATTTGCTTAGCCTCAGAGTTCAGACATTTTTCCTATAATCGAAGATTTGGCTCTGCCGGACTCTAAATCCCGGCTATCGCCTATAGCGGCGTGGAGCTTTCATGATGGTGCTTTACACACTATCGAATCATTTTCAAATTCTTTATCATGAAGCGTATATCAATATATATTTCATTAGTCATATTGTTGTTTAGCCTGACAATTAGTGATATTGCCGGCCAATCAACCGGAAGTATCCAGGGAGTAATTAAAGACGCATCCAGTGCGCAGGGAATTGAATTTGTGCAGGTGAAAATAGTTGAATTAAGCATTGGAAGTATCACAGATAAGAATGGGAACTTTAAAATAAACACTGTACCTCCGGGGACCTATACAATCGAACTGAGCATGCTTGGTTTTGTTGCCAAAACGCTCAACGAATACAAGGTTGAAGCTGGCAAAAAGCAAGATATGGCCATCCAACTTCACCCCGAGCAATACAAGCTGAGTGAGATCACAGTATCAGCCACCAAAATCTCCAAGACAATTAGAAACATTGGATCCCCTGTGTATGTGATCGGGCAAAGAGAAATGGAGCTGATCGAAGGGCGGAATATCGAGGAGTCGCTGGCTACCATTCCCGGGGTATTTACTGAAAATCGATTCAATGGTGGGTCGAATGTTATCAGTTTCAGGGGAATTGGCATACACACCCATGTAACACGTGGAATACTTGTCCTGGTAGATGGAGTGCCTTTGAATGAAACATCTGGCAGGGTTGACTTTGAAGGGGTTGATATGGAAAATGCCGAACGCGTCGAGGTTATCAAGGGACCGGTTTCATCACTCTATGGCCCCAATGGAATAACCGGTGTGATCAACATTATTGAAAAAGAAGCCAAGCAAGGGATTCATGGGGGTCTCAATGCCTCTTACGGAAGTTATGATATGAGAAAACTGACCGGGAATCTAAATGGAGGGAATGAGCGCTTCAAGTATCTGATTAAGTCTAACTATATCTATTCGGGGGGTTATCAGGATCGGCAGGAATACGATTCCAAGACCGTTGGAATTAAGTTAACCAATGATTTCAAAAAGTTTGGAAAACTGGGTTTTACGGCCGATTACATCACCGCCTACACTGAATATGCAGGTCCGTTGGACAGTGCAATGTTCTATGAGAGATCTACGGAAGCAACCATGAAATTTACTGGGAGCGATAAGGATATGTTCAGGCTGAACCTGAACCACAGAAAACAGATCGGAGAGAAATCGGATATTTTCAGCAGTATATATTACAGAAAGCGGCACAATGAGGGGCATTACCGTGATTCACAGTTCGGGAAAGAAGATATCAATATCCTGGGAGGAGAAATCAGGTGGAAATCAAGCTTCTCTCTTTTATCAAAAGTAAATACCATTTCCCTGGGAGTAAGTGCTGACCGGGAATATGGAACAGAGGAATTATATGCACGGGATGAAGATAGCGGCGAAATCGGGGAGATGATTGATGATGGCACGAGTGCCTATACCCTGGGCGGGCTATATTTTCAGGATGAATATGCGCTCCTTTCCAAACTAACTTTAACACTGGGAGTCCGTTTTGACTACGTGCAATACGATTGGCAGGATAACTTTAACACGGGCGATGAAAATACCTCTGATAAAGGCGGTGTTAATTCAGTGAGTCCAAAAGTCGGAGTGGTCTTCCATCCCAATGAGAACATAACCATTTTTGGAAATATTTCCAAAGGATTTAATCCTCCCCAGATTTCCCAGTTGTATGTTGGCAGCTCATACAGTGGTCATCCGAACCCCGACCTGCAGCCTGAATATCTTGTAAATTATGAACTGGGGTTAAGAGGAAATGTTACCTCTGTCATCAGCTACCAGCTCTCTCTTTTCAGAATGGATTTTGAGGATCAGATTGTGGCTACAGGGGAACCTCCAACATATGCCAATATGGGCGATACCCGTCATCTGGGGATCGAAACCTCCATTAAGTTCCACCCTGCCCGCAACCTGAGCGGACATCTGAGTTACTCCTATCTGCATACAGAATTTGTGACTGATTCTGACTACAAAGGCAATTCCCTGCGGAAAACTCCGGCCAATCAGCTGAATTCAAGCATCCAGTACAGGTTTAACTTCGGACTGATTGCCTCGGTTGACTATGTTTTTATGGATGAATACTATATGGACAATGCGGAGGTCAATCTTTATGAAGGGCATTCACTTGTCAATTCCAAGTTGATCTATAAATTCAGGAAAATTAATGTAGGCTTTCGCATCAATAATATTTTTAACAAAAATTATGCGACCTGGGCTTATGCCAGCTCTTCATATGACTACAGGACCCGGACCTCCTCCTGGACTAAATCCTACTATCCCGGCCTTCCCCGAAATTACACAGTGAGCATTGGAATTAATTTTTAACTGAGGCGTCATGAAAAAGAGTCTGTTACTACTGCTGAACATCTTATTTTTTCTTACTAATATCCAGGCACAGGGAGAGGAGGTTTTGTGGTTGTCTAATCTTCCACCAGGAGAACGACAGAATGAGATTGCAGCCAGTGGGATGCACAAATTGTCATCCATAAATGAAGGCAGAGGTAGGGTAAGAATCGTTCAATGGGTCAATAAGGGAAATTCTGTTCTGAATTCAACCTACTTGTTGAACGCCGAATTTCCCGATGCAGAATTCTATTGCTACACGCCACACAGAGACCTTCAGGCCTGCCTGGTTGACAGTACGCAAATTTTTAAGGAGATCTCCTTTAGTAATCAGATCGAAGGATATTACAATTTGTATCTGATTCACAAGGAGATCCGTAGCGATACGCTATTTATTCAATCAGCGAAAGCCGAATTACTCAATCATTCCTGCAGAAACGGACATAAGGATGTGGATCAAAAGATCAGGCCACAAATCTATCCGGAGAAGATACCGTTAGAGATTACCAGGACCAGAACCAGGCTTGAAAACCTACATTTTTTCGTCTCATCCGGTGACAAAATTAGTTATGTGGTATCCAAATCTTCAATACCATTGAGTAAAGCGACAGTCACATTCCACACCCACCAGGGATGGCAAAAAACAGTCCGGAGCGATACGAATGGCGAAGCTGTTCTCCAGATTACTCAGGACTACTTTTCACCCTGGGCGGAGATTAATAACAGGAATATTTACTACTACCTGGTTATTGCAGAGCATACCTCGAAAGAAGTGGGTAATTACCAGGGAGAACCATATCATTTTATTCACTATACAGCCAGTCTGTCTGATGGGTATTATCCTTCGAAGGTTATGTATTCCTCATTGAGCTGGGCACTGGGAATTTTCCTGTTCTTCTCCCTTCTTATTGTAGTTGGGGTTGCATATCATAGAAGGAGGAGGGTGAAAATATACAGAGAAATAAAAATAGCCAACAGTTAGACTTTAAACCTAAAATTTCCTTACTGTGCGTAAATTAAAAAGATACATCAATAACTCAAACATATCACGCTTCCGGCTGATATTTCAAATTTTGGCATTTCTCCTGCTTATCTATGGAGGATATGTTTCCATCCACATAGGAACAAGTATTCCAACATTTGCCTGTCCCTATAACCAGGAGTGTCCCGGCACCTGTTATCTTATTTCAGCCCAGCATCAGCTACATAATACCTGGGCATCCCTGTTTGGTTTCAGGGGCAAGGCTTTTTTAATTGGATTTCTGACCTTTATATTATTTTTCCTTGTGATCAATAAAGCCTGGTGCGGATATATATGTCCGCTTGGAACCATTCAGGATTGGATCACTAAAGTAAGAAATCTGGCCGGTGTAAGTTTCTCAAGGTATGATAACCTGAGTTTCAAGCGCTTAAAAGCAATCAAGTACGTTATCCTGTTTCTGCTGATCATTATTCCTCTTGGTATGAGTAATTCACTTCTGGGGCTTCCCCTCTTTTCTGAAGATCTAAGCGCTCCGTTTTGTCAGATCTGTCCGGGCAGAGTAGTTACACCTCTGTTCATTGGTGATACATCTCAGCTATTTATAGATTTTACAAATACAACCACAATGATCATGTCCACGCTGGGCATTATAGTTTTAGCTCTCTTTTTTATTGGGTCATTTTTTAAGAAGCGTTTCTTTTGTTTCTTCTGTCCCATGAGTGCACTTCACTCACTTTTCTCACCAATTTCACCGTTGAGGTTAAATAAAAAGGGCGACAACTGCACCAGGTGCGGGAATTGTTACAGGGTATGTGATGTTGGGATCAAAGCCATTGCAGATGATATTGAACATAAGTACATGGTGAAGGACGATTGTATGATGTGTTTTAAATGTGTCGAAGCCTGCCCTGAGAATGACTGCCTGGAGGTCTCCTTCGTAAAAGTGCCTCTCTTTACTTCCACTGAAGAGGGATTCTTTAAGCGGAACCTGCACCTGGACAATGATATGAAAAATCCATCATGTACAATAATTGAAGATGAACCAAAAAGAAAATAAAAGATACGAGCGACTTTCCAGCTCATCTAAGAAACAACTGGTAATTGAATCAGATCAGGTACTTCATGAGTTACAAACCGAATTTACCGACAACTTGTCCGGAATGGACTATTTCTATGGAGTGGCTCATCAATTTGCCAGGGGCCAGTTGTCGAATCAGGAAAAGAGGAAATATATTGCAACCAGTTGTGTACAGGTACCAATAGAACTAATTTATGCTGCAGGAGCTCTCCCTGTTCGCACCTGTTCGGGAGCCCATTCAATGAGCATGGCCGGAGCAGAGTTTCTTCCTGCCAGATCCTGTTCCCTGGTGAATGCAACTTTTGGAGTAATCCATAC
>QMPQ01000140.1 GCA_003648635.1 Bacteroidota bacterium
ACCAGCTACTATAGTCATTTTATAGCCGGGTTTCAAAAATTGTATGACTTTCAGGATCTTTATTTTACAGCATCAAACATCAAAGGACTTTCCTCAAGGGTGGAAGCTAACTATGCAGATTACCGTAAGTGGTTTGATGAAGCGTTTCATATTGCAGGATTTGATCTGATGTTTCTCGATCAATACTGGAATCCATTTAATCTTAAGGTAGATGAAATGCATTACGCCCTGGTTTTCAATATTAATCTTCTTGTTATGCAATCCAGCAGCAAACCTAATGGGGATGAGGAAGGACCAGAGATCTATCAGCTTGCTTCTGATGAAGGAATGCAGATCGAATCCCTGGACGATTACCTAAGATTTTGCGATCACCTGTTCAGGAAGAATGTGGAGAGCAGGGCTGTGTGTGTGAAAAACTCAATGGCATACTCCAGGTCCCTCGATTTTGAAGAGGTAAATTATGAGGTGGCCAGGGAACTATTTAAAAAACCTTCTTCCAGCTTATCCGAAAAGGAAGCGAAAATGATCCAGGATTTTATGTTTCACTGGATCATTCAGAAATCCATCGAAAATGACCTCCCTGTGCAGATCCATACCGGCTACCTGGCCGGTAACGGAAATCAACTGGATAACGGTCAACCAGTGAAACTCAATAACCTGTTCCTACTGTACCCTGGAGCAAAGTTTGTCCTGTTTCACGGGGGGTATCCGTGGACTGGAGAATATGCTGCTTTTGGAAAAATGTTTGCCAATGTATATCTGGATCTGGTCTGGCTTCCCCAGATATCACGAGAGGAGGCAGTCCATGCCCTCGATGAAATGCTGGATGCTGTCCCTTATAACAAGTTCTTTTGGGGGGGAGATTGCGCCTACATAGAAGAATCGACCGGATCTTTGGAGTTTGGAAAATCGGTGGTAACTGAAGTGCTGGCTAAAAGAATTGAACGTGGACTTCTTACAGATGAGGTGGCCAGAGATATAATCCTGAAGATCTTCCGGGAGAATGCGATTCAGGTATTTGCTCTGGAAAATCGCATGGAAGGGCCCTTCTGAAATCCTAAATAAATCTTAGCTCTTTTCTATCAGGGCCATAGCAATGTACTCCCACTCTTCTTCCACAGACATATCGGGCATGCTTTTCCCTGCACTACGGTACCAGTAAGAAGCATTCCCCAAATCTCCTTCCACCCGATGCAGGTAAGCATGTACCCATGATCCATCCAGGGATTCATCTGACTGTGCAATGCGATGGGCATTGTCCCAGTCGCCTGCTGATTCCAATAACAGCGCCTGCAGCAAAGGAGGAATATCATCCGGAAAAGATCCAGCTTCTTTCCAGCTAAGCAGTTCTTCAAAAGCGATCATTTTTCTGTCTTTTATAAGATAAAGTTAAAAAAGGCTGTCTCAATAGCATCATGAGACAGTCTTTTTTATGAGGTAAGTAATCCTTTCATTCAAGCAGATTTGACATCCCTATTGATAACAAGTTAGTTTTTTTATATTTACACAAACATTCTTCCCATGACCGACTCTTTTCAGTTTTCCTCGCTTCCCAAGATTATTTTTGGCCCGGGGAAACGAAACGAACTGGCCGCTGAGCTTAGTTCCAGGGGCAATAAGGTATTACTGCTCACTGGATCATCCTCGGTTCATAACTCCGGGCATGGAGATGAGATCATCACCGCTCTGAAAACTGCAAACCTGGAGCTGAAACATGAAGTTATCGCGCATGAACCATCCCCCTCGCTTATCGATCAGATAGTGGAGAAGTACAGGCCTTCAGGAATCCAGGTGATTGTAGCAGTAGGGGGTGGCAGTGTTATGGATGCAGGTAAGGCTATCTCTGCTATGATTCCTGTAGATGGAAGCATTCGTGACTATCTGGAAGGTGTGGGAGAGAAGAAGCATCCCGGTGATAAGATTCCTTTTATCGCCATGCCAACCACTTCGGGCACAGGAAGTGAAATGACCAAGAATGCTGTAATTTCAGAAGTAGGAGAGAAGGGTTTTAAAAAATCCCTTCGTCACGAGAACTTTATTCCCGAAGTGGCCATCATCGATCCGGAAATGATGTTATCCTGTCCTGCAAAACTAACGGCTGCTTCCGGGATGGATGCTTTCACGCAGTTACTGGAATCCTACCTGTCTACTAAGGCCAACCCCATGACCGATGCCTTGGCCCTGCAGGGGTTGAAACAGATTAAAAAGTACCTTCTAAGAGCATTTCTGGAGGGTGAGCAGAATATGGAAGCACGTTCAGGGATGGCTCTGGCTGCCATGTTTTCAGGGATCACCCTGGCACATGCCGGATTGGGTCTTGTGCATGGGTTTGCATCTCCGCTGGGAGGATTTTATTACATTCCGCATGGGGTAGCCTGCGGTTCATTAATGGCTCCTGTTTTTGCGACAACCATTGACAACCTGCAAGACCAACCTGAGCATCCTGCCATAAAGAAGCTAATTATTATCAGCAAGGTTTTTGCAGACTTTAAATACAAGCAGGATATGGAGTACTTGCATGCTTTTAAGGAAAAACTGATTCACATTACTACACTACTGGAAGTACCCATGCTATCAGAATTTGGCTTAAAAGAGGAGGGAATTCAAAAGATTGTGGATTGTACTTCACATAAGAACCATCCGGTAAGGCTGACAAATGATCAGTTGATCAATGCTTTACAGCTCAGGATCTGATGCGTTTTCAACACTGAGGGATTTCACACACTCTTCCTTTATGCAGAAGTAGTATTCATAGATATGTTTCTCCTCTAAGGTGTTGAAACCTGATCCTGATACAGCTCTGTCAAAATCCTGAATGTGCCATACATCTGGATTGATGAAAGGATTTAGCTTGGGATCATAATTCACCGTTGTACCATCTTTGTAGAATTTGATAGGATCACCGTCATAATCCTGCATGAGTACAATCAGGCTATCGTAATAGTGTGAGAAATAGGCAAAGCCGTCGATACAGTCACAGTTGATGGAGTAAAATTCATCCGAAACTCCTGGTTGAATCAAATCGGCATTGGTGAAATCAGCTGAATATGGAAGTACGAAAAGAGGAATGGTCGTTTCATTTTTGACCGAAATCCATGTTTGGTCATTTTTGTCACATCCCGACATAATCAGCAACACGAATATCCAAATAAATCCCCTCATTCCCAATCATTTAGGTATCTCAATCCCTGTATTTGATAAGAATAGCTTAATGGAAATGGCCAATAGAATAATTCCGAAGAATTTTCTCAGAATATGCAGGCCGTTTGGTCCAAGTATTCGTTCAAAAAAGGTTGTGAGCCGGAGGACAAGATAGACAATTATCATATTTAATGAAAGCGCGACCAATATATTTACAATTTGATACTCAGCACGAAGAGAGAGAAGTGTTGTAATGGAACCTGCACCGGCGATTAGTGGAAAGGCGAGTGGAACAATGGAACCCCCTCCTCCCGACTCGTGTTTGAAGAGTTGAATTCCCAGGACCATTTCAAGTCCCATCAGCAGAAGAATGATCGACCCTGCAATTGCAAAGGAGGAGATATCCACGCCGAAAATTCCCAGAAGGGGTTCCCCGATAAACAGAAAAAGAAGCATGATGCCATAGGCCACAAGTGTCGTTTTCCCGGGGTAAATGTTACCGGTCTTTACCTTTACATCAAGAATGATAGGAATTGACCCGAGAATGTCAATTATGGCAAAGAGTACCATGAAGGAAGCCAGAATTTCCATGAAACTGAGATGCATTGTAGTTCAATATTTGGTTTGGCCTGCAAAGATTGAACTTTCTGCGAAATAATAGACTAAAAAACTGGTAAACCTTAAGCTTTCCTTTTCTTAAACATACACGTTAGAGCATTGCTAACTTTTCGTTTTAATAGTGCACCCGATTGCTTTGGTTGTCGCAGGATCAGGATTTGACCCGGATATCAGGGCGGCGATGGCTTTTTCCACGTATTTGTTGGTTACCTCTGCTGCATCCATGGCATTGTCATCAATGGCACCGATGTAGGCCACCTTGAATTTCCCGCCTTTGTTCTGCAAAAGAAAGATATGAGGTGTCTTGGAGGCTCCGTATGCTTTGTATACCTCCTGCGATTCATCTTTCAGGTAGGGAAAGGGATAATCTTGCTCTTCTGCCCTTGCCTTCATTTTGTCCATGGTGTCATCAGGTGAAATCTCTACGTCGTTCGGATTAATGGCCACAACTGGAAATCCCTGGTCTGCATAGGAAAGGTGAAGAGAAATAATCCTCTGCTCATATGCTTTGGAAAATGGGCAGGGATTGCAGGTAAACACAAGGATCATCCCTTTTTGATCGGCGTAATCTGAGAGCGAAACGCTTGTTCCATCCACATTCTTCAGGGAGAATTCAACTGCATTATCGCCTGGTTTGAGTCCGGCATTCACCAGCATAAAAGCCATGAGTGCCAATACCGAAGTAAGAATTGTCTTTTTCATATCATTGCTTGATTTGTGTAACATGATTGAATAACTCATCCCGGGTTAATTCCTGTTCAAGGAAAACCCTGGTTTCTTTGTTGTAGATAAGTGTGGCCGGGATGGCTCCTGACCAGCTTGGATCTATGCGGTCGATCCATGAATTATAGTCAAGATCAGTCATCAGGAGTACATCGGCTGTTATCTCTTTCTCTTTCAGAAAAGGAATGACTCTTCTGTCAATTTGCTTGGGAAAATCGAGGCTAACCAGAATTACCTTCACTTTTTCAGATTCTCTTTGTCTGTGAAGCTCCTCAAAATACCCGATCTCTTTCACACAGGGTGAACACCAGGTTGCCCAGAAGTTCACCACATAAGTGGTGTCATTCATAGTATAGGTCAGTGCTTTCAGCGCATCACTGTCAATTTCTTTAACAGACTGAGCAGAGCTCTGAGCGAAGTTAAAAATGTAAAAAAGTATAATTACAATACTATATCTCATCCTACATTAAACATATGGGGAGGCTTTTTTGTTTCTACACTACGAGCTTAATAACAATTAACCAATAACCATTAATCATACTATATGTCATTTACACTGGAAATTGGAGCTACTGCTCCCGACTTTAAGCTTCCCGCCACAGATGGAAACAGCTACGCCCTGTCGGGTTTCAAAGAGGAATTCCTGGTGATTTTCTTTACATGCAATCATTGTCCATATGTAATCGGATCCGATGAAGCAACCCGAGCCACAGCTAAGAGGTTTGCTCCGGAGGGGGTGAAGTTTATAGGAATTAATTCGAACAGTGCCAGCACTTATGCGGAAGACGATTTTCAACATATGGTGAGCCGTATGGAGGAACAGCAATTTCCCTGGCACTATCTTTATGATGAAAGTCAGGAAGTTGCACTGGCCTACGGTGCACTTCGAACCCCGCATTTTTATTTGTTTAACGGAGAACGGAAGCTGCTTTATACCGGAAGGGCTGTGGATCAGCCCAGAGATTCTAACAGGATAACCATCAACGACCTTGAGAGAGTACTGGAGGAGGTAATTGCAGGCTTAGTAGTATCAGTTCCTGTAACCAATCCCATAGGGTGCAATGTAAAATGGGAGGGGAAAGAGAAGCACTGGATGCCGGCTGATGCCTGCGACCTGATCTGATCAAGCGGTATAGACCCTGCGAATCTGTTTCTTTCCCAGGTGTATCCTGCTTTTAACTGTTCCGATGGGGATATTCATCTGCATGGCGATCTCCTTGTAGGAATATCCAGAAAGGAACAATTTTATGGGTTTTTCATAAGCTCCAGGCAACATTTCAATAATCTCGTGCAGCTCTTTTTTCATAAGCTGATCATAGGGTGCTCCGTTCGTCCCACCATTATGTGCAGCATAATTATTGAGTTCTTCAGTATCGTGAGTAAGTTGCCGGTAATGACTGCTTCTCAGGTAATTGATATAGGTATTTTTCAGAATGGTATAAAGCCAGGCCCTGATATGTTCGTTGTTGTGTAGCCTGTTGCGGTTTTTCAGGGCCTTGAAACTGGTCTCCTGTACAAGGTCAAGAGCATCCTCCCGGTCCTCGGTAAGCTGCAGGGCGTAATAAAAGAGTTGTTCCTGCATTTGAACCAGATCATACATGAAATAGTCAGGATCGAAGTTGTCTTCCCCGATTTTCATTGTCTGAGCAACTTAATTTGCAGTAAATTACAAAATTATCAAGTACGAATCAACTTGCTAATCCGGAATAGTTTTCACAATTTTAACTTTCTTATTACTTCTAATATTAAATTTCAAAAATCGATATGATGACAAAGAAAATTTCATTGCATGCAGGGGCTGTAATAATGCTCATTGCTTTCAGCTGTAATTTGCAGGCTCAGAATGAACTTACCAAAGAGGAAAAGGCAGATGGATTTGTACTGATCTTCGACGGAAAGACCACCGATGGGTGGAGGGGATTTCAGAAGGACCATGCTCCTACTAAGTGGCTGGTTGAAGAGGGAACACTCCATTTCAGTCCCAAGGCAAAAGGTGATGGTGGAGATATTATGATTGATAAAAAATACTCGAATTTTCACCTTAAGATGGAGTGGAAGATTGAAGAAGCTGGTAATTCAGGCATCCTCTATCTGGGCTCTGAAGATCCCAAATACCGTGCTATATTTATGACGGCCCCTGAAATGCAGGTGCTGGATAATGCAGCACATCCCGATGCCAAACTGGGAACGAACGGAAACCGTCAGGCTGGATCATTGTATGACTTAATTCCTGCTGATCCTCAGAATTTCAATGGTGCAGGTGAATGGAACCAGGCTGAGCTAATCGTGAAGGACAAACATGTGAAGCATATTCAGAACGGGGTAGTGGTCGTGGAGTATGAATATGGAACACAGATGTGGGATGCGCTGGTTGCTAGATCCAAGTTTCCTGGGTTGAATCCTGACTGGACCAAATTACAGGAAGAAGGTTATATTGGTCTACAGGATCATGGAAACAATGTGTGGTTCAGGAATATTAAAATCAAGGAACTATAAACTACAAAAGATGCAAAATAGAAGAACATTTATGAAGAGTGCGGCCCTGGCGGCTGCTGCAATTTCAGCTGGCAAAGTGGTAAGTGCACAAGACACTGGAAATAATCCAATTATTCAAGAGCACCCGGAGCGAGAACTATTTTTCGATATTTCCCTGGCCCAGTGGTCGCTGAACAAAGCACTGTTCGGAAAAGAACTGGATAACCTGGATTTCCCGGCCTATGCACAGAAAAACTTTGATATACATGCAGTTGAGTATGTTAACCAGTTTTTCAAAGAGGCCGATACGGAATATATCAAAGAGCTTCTGAAACGTACCCAGGATATTGGAGTAAAGAATGTGTTGATTATGATCGACGGCGAAGGAAACCTGGGAGATACGGATGAAGAAAAAAGGAAGGAGGCAATTGAGAAGCACTATAAGTGGGTGGAATATGCTCATATACTGGGTTGCCATTCCATCAGGGTGAATGCAGGTGGAAGAGGAAGCGCAGAGGAAGTGGCCTTTTCGGCTACAAGGAGCCTGAGAACTTTAAGCCAGTTTGCGGCGGACTATGGGATCAATATAATCGTTGAAAATCATGGTGGCTATTCTTCAAGAGCCAGCTGGCTTACCTCAGTGATCAGAAATACCGGGATGGTTAATTGCGGGGTGCTCCCCGATTTCGGTAATTTCGTAATTGATCGTCGACCGGGTGGAGAAAAATATGACCTTTACCTGGGAATGCAGGAGCTAATGCCCCTGGCAAAGGGAGTAAGCGCCAAATCGCACAACTTTGACGAAGAAGGGAATGAGGTGGATAAAGACTTTTACAGGCTTATGAAGATTGTGAAAGATTCAGGATTCAGAGGATATGTTGGCATTGAATATGAAGGTAGGGAGCTGAGTCAGGATGAAGGCATCATGGCCACTAAGAACCTGCTTATCAAAGCTGGCTTATCTCTGATGTAAGGTTACCTGCTCTTTAGATAGACCTCGATATTGCGAGCTATCTTCTCCACAAGGAGTTCCCGTGACTCTTTAGAGGCCCAGGCCATATGTGGAGTGATCAGGATTTTCTCCTTATCAAATAGTTTAAGCAAAGGGTTGTCGGCGTTGATGGGTTCTTTTTCCATCACGTCGATACCTGCTGCTGCAATTACATTTGCATTCAGGGCCTTTGCAAGATCCTTTTCATTGACGATCCCCCCTCTTCCCAGATTGAGTAGGATGGCACAAGGCCGCATCAGCTTCATTTTTTCATAAGTGATCAGATCACGGGTCTGATTATTTAGAGGCGCATGTATGGATACAACATCAGAACTTTTCAGCAGATCTTCCAGTTCAAATCTTTTATAGCTGATATGATTGTTCCTGCCGGTAGTAGAGTAGAAAACCACCTCCATCCCAAAGGACTCTGCAATTCTTGCCACCTGTCTCCCTATGGTACCCAGACCAATGATTCCCATCCGTTTTCCTTTTAACTCCCAGAAAGGTTCATTATGGTGGGTGAATGAATCACTTCTCGAATAGGCACCACTTTTTACATAAGTATCGTAGTAGTAAGGTTTATTTACCAGGTAAAGAAGCATGGTAAAGGTAAGTTGAGCTACAGAATCGGTGGAGTAGCCGGCAACATTCTTCACCTCTATCCCATTATTTTCAGTATAATTGAGATCCACATTGTTTACACCAGTAGCAGCAACACAGATTAATTTCAGCTTGGGGAGCTGCTTCATTACTGCTTCGCTCAACTCTACTTTGTTCACGATGACAATCTCTTTGCCCGTGCAGCGCTCTACCACCTGCTCAGACTCAGTGGATTCATAGGTCTCAAGTTTACCCAATTTGGAGAGAAGTTTCAGGTTATCTACTTTCCCAATGGTCTTCTGGTCGAGAAATACAATATTGGTCATTTTTCGTAGTTTACCTACAGTTAACGTATCTGTTTTGAATTGGTTCAATGGCAGACAGTAATACAGTTGCATTGGTTAAGGTTTGTTAAATGGTGCATTTTCCGGAAATTATTGGATAATTTTAAATGGTATGTCCTTTCGTATTTTATTTCTGATCATCTGCACCCAGTTTCTGTTTCAGTCACGACTACTTGCCCAGTCGTCTGATCAGATTTACAAGCTTTCTGGTATTGTTTACGACGAGACCTATGCACCAATTTCAGCTAGTCATGTGATTAATATCAATAGCCAAAAGGGCGATGTCACTGATAGCCTGGGCATTTTTCACGTGCTGGTTACTTCCAGCGATACACTGCTGATCCGGAACATTGCTTTCCGTGATACCCTTGTTTCTGTAATGGAGGTCCATGCAAACAGGCATATCAGATTAAAGAGGAGGAGATACCAGTTACCTGAAGCCAGAATCTTTGAGTGGGGTTCCAGCTATGATGACTTCCGTGAAGCGTTTATTGGAATGCCTGTGCAGCGATCCTTTGGGGCCGCAATGGGACTCCCCCAGCAGGATCCGGATAATGTGCCTCTGGAAATGAACGAGAAGGCTGTTAAAAGCGCAGGTTTGCTTCTGACCAACCCTGTATCCTTTTTCTACTACAATTTTAACAAGCATGCCAAATCGGCACGGAAGGTCTATTGGCTAGAAAAGAATCAGGAGAAACAAGATCAGTTTGAGGCCATTGTAACAGCTGAGAACCTCTCAGCTCTTACCGGTCTTACCGGTCTGGAACTGGAGGATTTTCAGATCTTTTTTGCCCAGCGGATAGTCTGTGATATGCATTGTTCAGAACTTGAGGTCTTAAACGAAATCCATGGTCTTTGGAAGGTTTACCAGGACTTGCGTGAGCGTGGAATGCTGAACAATTGACTTAAATTACCTGCTCCTTAT
>QMPQ01000141.1 GCA_003648635.1 Bacteroidota bacterium
ACATGTCCAAGGGATGAATAGAAAACACGCCCTGAGCCATGCATCTTTTTCCAGGCTACAGGCATGGTGCATCCATCTATCCAGGGGGCATGTTCGGCCCCGAATGTAGTGGTGGCAAGCACCTTCATATTGGGATCTACATGAAGGTAGTATTGCTCGCTGTGCATATCAAAATCGGACAATCCACTCGTCACCGGATCCTCATGGTCTGTAACCTTCACTTGATAGTCTATAACTCCTCCGGGATGGGCTACCCACTGCCCGCCTGTCATAAACTGGTAATTCGTGTTTTGACGAAACGAATCGCAAAGTCCGCCATGCCAGCCTGCCAGTCCACATCCCGAGGACACAGCATTTATGAGACCTTTCTCCTGTGCTCCGGAAATTTTGGCCATGGTAAAGGTCTGGATGACAAGGTCGATTTTCTTCATATAAGCAGCATCCGCATATGGATCAAGGTTGTCAAAGGCTTCCACCAGGGCGCCCTCCTTTTCCAACCAGGGTTTGAAGAGCTCCATGGATTCAACCGGTTCATGCCCTGTCCATCCACCATAGGTAAATAAAATCTTTCGTCCCTCCAGGGAAGGCAGCTCTCTGATAACAGGCAGCTTAGGAGTGTTAGTAGTTTCACTGGCACGAAGTCCAAGGGAGCTTCCTGCTGCAATGGCTCCTGTACTGAACAGGAAGCGTCGGCGGCTAAGTTTCATTGAATGTGATTTGAGTTATGCTATAAAAATAGCTTGAAAAAGATAAAATACAAAAAAACCCCTCGCTAATGCGAAGGGTTCAGATTAATACGAGCTGATATGTTTAACTAGATAAGTTTGACATTCACTGCATTTAATCCTTTTCGACCTTCAGTAAGTTCGAATGTTACATTGTCATCTTCCTTGATCTTATCGATCAAACCAGAAACATGCACAAAATACTCTTCGTCAGATTCGACGTCCTTGATGAATCCATATCCTTTGGACTCATTAAAGAATTTTACTTTACCTTCTTTCATTGTAATAAATTGATAATTAATAACACTGCAAAAGTAATATATTTTAAAACCAAATGCACAAAGAGTTCCAACATTTCTCCATCTACCTGGGAATCATATAGAAAAATACCGCGAAAAAATGCGAAATTGTTCCTGCAAGCACCAATATGTGCCACACCAGGTGGTGATAGGGAAACTTGATTACCTTAAAAAACAGTATACCAAGTGTATAGCAGACTCCACCTATAAGAATCCACAGGGTTCCCATAAGAGGAAGCGTATTCAATATTGGCACAATGGCAATCAGAATCAGCCATCCCATAACTGCATATGATACCACGTAGAAAGTGTTAACACCTGTATTGTAATCTCCTGGCCGTGTCAGGATCATCAGAGTCCCCACGATGGCCAGTCCCCATTCAATTCCAAAAATAACCCATCCCAGAGGTCCATGGAGTGTAAGGAGTGCAATGGGAGTATAGGTTCCTGCTATCAGAAGATAGATGGCAATACGGTCAAAATTAAAGAATCGGTCCTTGGCTCTTCCCATCGGAAGGATATGGGTCATAGTTGAAGAGATATAAAGCACAATCATGCTGGAGCCAAAAATGGAGGTGCTCACCACATGCCACCCATTTCCATATACTATTGAGAAATGTACCATTAGTACCAGACCTGCCACTGCCAGCAGCGCTCCCGAGAAATGAGAGATTGCATTTGCCAGCTCTTCCCCACGTGAAAATTTTATATTTTTTTCCATCAGAATCAATTTTTCTCAAAAGTATATAAGCCCGTGGAAAGAAGCAGATTCAGCAGTCCCGGAATGACTGTTTTCATCCCAAAATAAGTATATTTGTCTTATACCTGTCCGGTAAAGCCAATTCAGCCCATGAATCGAATCTTGATATTGATATGCTTAGCATGCTGGCCCTTCAGCTATCTCCGCGCCCAGGATACCAGGACTGATAGTCTTCTGAATATGGCAGTGGTAGTAAGCGACAATGAACTGGCCACCACTTTTTATGAACTCTCTCTTTCTCTGCAGGAGGAGTATCCGGACAGCGCCCTATATTTTGCTAACCGGGCTGAATTGATGCTGCAGCGGAACGATCCGGAATCGCTCTTGCCCCATCTCTTTAAAAGCAAAGGTCAGATTTACGAGAATAAGCTGGTGACTGAACGTAGCCTGTTGTATTACAAAAAGGCCTATGATGAGTTTATCAAACTTGAGAATTATTCTGAGCTTGGATCCTGTGCCCATAAAATGGGAGATCTATATCATGAGATGGCAAATTACAGTGAAGCCTACTTCTATTATATGCAAAGTCTGAATGCTTCTGAAAGGGAGAATGACCAGCTAGGTATCGCAAGGATGGAGAACAACCTGGGTACTGTATCCCATGACATGGGCAGACTCAATGAAGCTGAAAAACATTACCAGAAAGCTTATACGATTTATAGTGAGAACGGATATTCCACCGAGGAGTGCGGAGCACTGTTAAATATCGGTTCAATTCTATATGACAGGCAGCTGTACGATTCAGCCCTAAACTATTTTCTGGAGGTAATGGTTAAGCTTGATCCTGATTCTCTTGTTTCTACTCAGCAGCGCTATATCCTATCGGGCGTTTACAACAATACAGCGCTGGCCTACGAGGAGCTGGGTGAACAGAGACTGGCACTGGAATACTTCAGAAAAGGACTTCAGATGGCCAATAGTGTGGATGATCAGATTACTGTTGGAACGGTATACATGAACCTTGGATCGGTTTATGGTGAGATGGGAAACCAGGACTCTGTTGCACTGATCTATCTGCACAGGGCTTTGCGTATAGCTCAGCAGCGTGGATTTCCTTCGCTGGAGCTGGACGTTTACGAGGAACTTGCTAAGCTTCATGCGAAACCAGGATCATATGCCTCAGCCTATAACTGGATGGTTCGATATGATACCTTGTATAAATCGCTCTTTAATGAAGAACAGTCGGATCGGATCATGCAACTCAGAAGCAGGTACGAACAGGAGATCAGCGAAAAAGAGATTCTACAATTGCAATCGGAATCGCAGGTACAGAAGATGCTAAACAAGCTCTTTATTATTTTTATTGTGGTTATCGTGGGCCTTGCCATCATCATTGCTGTAAACCTTCGCTCAAAGAAACTTACAAACCAGATGCTTGCAGAGCGTAATTTGCAGATTTCAAATGCCATACAAAAGCTAAGCGAATCGGAGCACGAACTCCAGAAACTGAATAAATCCAAAGACAGGATATTTTCCGTGGTGGCACATGATTTGCGTAACCCTGTTGCCGCCGTGACCGGATTCTCAGAACTTCTTTACGATAATTTTGAAGAGTTTCCCGTTGATACGCAGAAAGAGTACCTCTTGCAGATTCTCCAGGGAACTCAACGGATACAAAACCTGCTTGAAAACCTCCTGGTCTGGGCAAGATCACAGATGAAAGCAGTTAAATATGAACCGGAGACCTTCAAAGTGAAAGGTTTATTGACTGAGAGTGTCAAGGAGATTAAGGCCAACCTGGATCATAAGAAGGTGGATTGTCTCTTGAAGATTGAAACAAGTTGTGTTGTTTTTGCAGATAAAGCCATGATGCGTGTGGTATTCCGGAACCTGATTATAAATGCCGTTAAGTTCAGCTTCCCTGGCGGTAAAATCAGGATATCCTCCGAAACTTCAGAGGATGGCTGCCATATCAAGGTTTCAGATGACGGAATCGGAATTCAGCCGGAAATCCAGGAAAAGCTTTTTACAAGCAATGAAGTAGTTTCCACACCGGGTACTACCGGAGAGTCCGGGTCGGGACTAGGACTGGTGATATGCAAGGAATTTCTTGAACGGAACCAGGGCATGATCACAGTTGAGAGCGAACCGGGCAATGGGTCCACATTTATAGTCACGCTTCCCAACTCCCAGTCTGATCCTCCTACTTCAACTTCTCCTTAAAAACTTTCTCAAATTTCTCCACCTTGGGATTGATCACCAGTCGGCAGTATCCCTGATTGGGATTATTCTCAAAATATTCCTGGTGGTAGGCTTCAGCACTATAAAACTCTTCAAAAGGTTCCACAGTGGTTACAATGGGATTGTTCCAGATCCCCTCGGAATCCAGATCTTGTATAATCTCCCGGGCAAGCTTGTTCTGTTGTTCATTGTGATACAAAACGATGGATCGATACTGGGTACCCACATCTGCTCCCTGCCGGTTCAGTGTGGTTGGATCGTGGGTTTTAAAAAAGATCTCCAGCAGCTCCAGGTAGGAGACTGCTTCCGGATCAAAAGTGATCTGTATCACCTCAGCGTGTCCGGTGGTCCCTGATGTCACCATCTTATAATCGGGATTGATTACATGTCCTCCTGAATATCCAGATTCTACCTGGTGCACTCCATTAACACGTTCAAAAATTGCCTCCACACACCAGAAGCATCCACCACCAAAAGTTGCAATTTCAAACTTGTCTCTCATAAGGTTATTTCCTTGTAGTTGCAAAGATAATAAGAGGCTGGACAATATGACAAAAGTGTATTTCCTCATGGGTCAAAAACAAGATTCCTATCATATTAACCAAAAGCAGGCCATTTTGTTTTTGGTGGGATTCATCGCTTTTTCGTTGTAACTTTAACTCATGCAGGAAGCTTCATTCTACAAGCAACTTGAAAACCGGGGGGTGCAATGTCTTCTCTGTCCACACGGATGCAAGCTTGAACCTACCCAATACGGCTTATGCCGTACCCGTAAAAACAAGAATGGAAAGCTGTATACCGAGAGTTATGGAATTCTCTCAGCCATATCCTCTGATCCCATAGAGAAGAAACCGCTCTATCATTTTTACCCGGGTCGTACCATTCTCTCAATTGGAAGTTTTGGTTGTAACCTGAGATGTGACTTTTGTCAGAATTGTGAAATTACCCAGATTGATCAAAAGATTCTTTCTCGCCACTCTTACCGGGAACCAGAGGATATTGTAGGCAAGGCCGCTCTGCATCGTAACAACATTGGTCTGGCTTATACCTATAATGAGCCCACGGTATATTTTGAATATATGATCAGATGTGCTGCGTTGATCAAGGAGCAAAATCTGAGTAATGTAATGGTCACCAATGGGTATATCAATCCCGCTCCACTGGCACAACTTATCCCATATATAGATGCCTTTAATGTGGATTTGAAATCGTTCCGGAACCTGTTTTATGAAAAGCGATCAGGAGCAAGCCTGGCTCCTGTTCTTGAAAGCATCCGCAGCATTGCCAAATCGGAGAAGCACCTGGAACTTACCTTCCTGATCATACCGGACCATAACGATAATGATAAGGAATGGGAGGAGATGCTTAAATGGATATCAGACCATTGCGGCAGAGATACTGTCCTGCATGTAAGCAGGTATTTCCCATATTTTAAAATGGATAAACCACCTACCCCACTCTCCACCATAAAACGATTCATAGAGATGGCCAGGGAGCGAATGGACTATATATATCCGGGAAATACCCCACAGCTTGACAACCACACCTATTGTCCGTCCTGCGGAAACCTTTTGATAGAAAGATTTCTGTATAACGCTAGTGTGAAAGGCATCGGACCAGCAGGATCTTGTAGCTCTTGCAGCAAGGAAATTATTGGAGTCTTTAATAAAAAAGTATTATGAGAACCCGTAGCGCAGCAGTGGAAGGCCGATTCTATCCATCAACGAAAAGCAGGATTTTTGATCAGATTCAGGATATTGAATTTTCGGGACGGTACCCCGAGCCGGATCTGTCGCCCGACAAAGTGTATGGTGCCGTACTTCCCCATGCCGGTCACCTCTACTCAGGTTACCAGACCATTCCCTTCTTTCAGCTGATAAGAAGACACAACTTATTCCCTGACACATTTGTCATTGTACACCCAAATCATTCAGGCCTTGGCAGTCCCCTGGCTATTGATGAGTCCGAATTATGGAGTAATTCCATCGGTGAGGTTCCGGTGGATACTGAGCTGGCCAGAGCCATGAATCTTCCATTTGATAAAATGGCCCATATTAGGGAACACTCAGCAGAGGTCATTATACCTTTTATTCAATATTTTCTTTCCGACCATCCCTTTTCTATTGTTCCTGTTTGCATGATGGACCAGACGTATAAAAGTGCATCTCTTGTCTCAGAGAGTATTATCCGGGCTGTGGCTAAAACGCGACGAAAGATCATGCTTATTGCTTCGTGCGACTTCTCCCATTTCCTTCCTCCTTCCGAAGGCGCGAAACTGGATCAGTTGGTTCTTGATCAAATTCTCAAGCGCTTTGCTCCGGGAGTCGAGCAGGCTGTTATTCAGAAACGCATATCGGTATGTGGTTATGGCCCCATCATGTCGCTGATGGAATATGCCGCTTCAAAGTCACCGGATTATCAGATTGAACTCCTTGCCCGGGGTCACTCCGGCGAGGTATCTCCTTCTCCAGAAGTTGTGGATTACATCTCTCTCATCGCTTACAAATGAAAATTACGGGATCTGATAAAAGCATACTGCTTGAGCTGGCAGGAAGAGCCATTACAGAAGAGATTGCTCCACACACCAATCCATCAAGCGAAAGGCCGGATTTGACTGAAGCCGTGCAGCGCAGATGTGGGGCATTTGTTTCTCTCTATGTGGATCAGAAGCTTAGGGGATGCATCGGTACATTTTCCGAAGAAGAACCACTATACAAAAATGTTGAAACTATGGCTGTTTCTGCAGCCAGAGACGATTCAAGATTTACACCCATTCAGCCCCTGGAGCTTTCACAGCTCCAACTGGAGATAAGCATCCTGACACCACGTCAACTAATTAGCGATCCTTCACAAATCATTGTTGGCTTACATGGTATCTACATCAAACTTGGCTCCAACAGGGGCACCCTTCTACCCCAGGTAGCTGTTAAAGAAAAGTGGACTGTTATAGAATTCCTGGGCAACTGCTCCCGGTATAAGGCAGGTATAGGCTGGGATGGATGGAAAGCAGCGGAAATTTATACCTATGAAGCCATTGTATTCAAGTCGGATACGCCTCTCACCTAATTGTTAAGAAACTTTAAATATTCGATCATTTGAAGCTGAAAGTTGTAATTACGAAATTCTTCGTATATATTTGCTACGAAACATTTCGTATAAACTATGAAACCTACCGAAAGTGAACTGGAGATCCTTCAACTGCTCTGGGAACATGGTCCCATGACAGTACGAGCTTTGAATGATCAGCTCAATAAACAACGAAGGGTAGGTTATACCACCTCATTAAAGATGATGCAGATCATGACCGAAAAAGGTCTGCTTACACGAGATACCGAGCTTCGCTCGCATATCTATGCCCCTGCTCTTCAACCTGATGATGTACAATCCAATATCCTGGATCATATATTGAAAACTGTTTTTATGGGCGACAGATCAAAGCTTGTATTGCAAGCGCTGGGCAACCAGAATGCCACGCCTGATGAGTTATCTGAGCTCAAAGCCTTAATTCAAAAAATGGAGGAAAAATAGGATGGGACTTTTCGAGGTGAACGGAATATGGATGTATGCGATCGGAAAAACCGTCTTTCATAGTATTTGGATCGGGCTTCTGATCCTTGCCCTGCTCCGCCTGGCCCTGACCTATATTCCTGGCAGATTATCCGGGCTGCGTTATAATATCTCCGTTTCTGCTTTACTTCTTCTGTTTATTTCATGCATTGCTGCCTTCCTGCTCTTGTATGAGCCAATATCCCCCATGCAGGATGCACCCACCTATTATGGAGCGTTCCCACGTGTAAACATTGGTGAAACAGCCCTTGATACCAGCCTGCTATTTACCTTGTTCGGCTATATCTATTTTGCTGGCGCCCTGTTTATGCTGCTCCGTTCAGTGATGTCGGTAGCATATATCCGGAAATTACAAAGTAGCGGTGCGCCCCTTGGCCCGGAATGGCAGGCTCGATTTATGCAAATCTGTAAATCCCTGGAAATCAAACGATCTGTTGAATTTCTGGAATCAGTCCGGGTGAAAGGTCCGCTACTGCTGGCTTACATGAAACCAGCGATAATAATTCCAGCAGGCATGATCACATTGCTCCCGGTCAGTCAGATCGAGACCATTCTCATGCATGAACTATATCATCTTAAAAGGAGGGATTTCCTGGTCAATATTATGCAACTATTTGTGGAAGGAGTTCTCTTTTATCATCCGGTAGTATGGATTATATCGGGATTCATACGAAGCGAACGTGAGCACTGTTGCGATGACATGGTGCTGCGGGAAACGGATAATCCGGTAAATTATGCAAGGGCTCTGATTCATATTGCAGAGCAACAACAGTTTACCCGACTGGCACCGGGGGCAGTCGGATCAAGGAAAGATCAATTTTATTCCCGGATCAAACGAATCTTAAATTATAATACCATGAAAACAAATATGCGTGACAAGATCCTATCGCTAAGCCTGCTTGCAGGAAGTATTATTCTTTTGCTGACTATAAGTGGTTTCAGTGCAGGGCCTTCTTTTTTCAGGATAGATAAAATGCACGGTGAAAACATGTACGAGCCGGCCGACCCAATAGAGATTGTTGTTCAGGATACCATTCGAAAAGATAGCAAACATGCGGAACTTGAAGAGCTTGAAGAGCCCGATTGGGAAGAGATCGAAGCTGCTCACCTGGAGGCCCTGGAAGAAATTGAGGAGATCGACTGGGAGGAGGTCAGGGAAGAAATGCGACAAAGCTTTTCTGAGATGAAGCTGGATATGGAGGAGATGAAAAGAGAAATCGAGACATCAATGAATGAGATTGATTGGGATGAAATCAGGGAAGATATCAAAGAAGACATGGAGAATGTCAGGCTAAGCATTGATTCAATAAAGATTGAATTGGATCTTTAAAGATTTGGATTTTAAATTATATCCTCTATATTTGCTTCCACAGAACTGTTTCAGACTACCATAAAATAGTCACTAACCCTAAAACTGAATCTGTAGATGAGAATCCCGGTTCCACAAAGAGCCGGGATTTTCTTTTCTAAATTATCCGGTTGATTTGCAACTATTTGCGCCCGAGTCTCGTTGAACGTAAATGTTACACTTAATGTTTTTGGCATTGATTTTGAACTTAAGTAAGCAAATATGTAAAACATTAAAACCGGGAAATCATGAAAGCCAAACGATACACAACCGCAATGCTGATCGCTCTGATTTTTGCAACAGCAAGCATTCAGGCACAATCAGCTAGACGTCCCGCTACTCAGGAAAAAAAGGAACGGGCCAGGACCTCTAGTACCTATAAAAAGGAAACTAAATCGAAGAAGGCGAAAAGCAGCCAGCCTTCCATGCAAGCAAAGACCAATAAGGTCCGCAAGCAGCAGGTAAGGAGTTCCAAAAATGCAAGGAATAACCAGACTGCACGAACTAATCAAGGGCAGCAGGTACGCAACCAGCAGGCAAAATATAACAAGACTGAGCCAAACAATAATGGGCGACAGTATGTGCGCAATCCAAATGCAAATAATAACAAAGGAAATCAGGAGCGCAACCAAAATGGATATAAAGAACCCAGGCAGGAGGTAAAAAACAACAAGACCGGGCCAAATAATAATGGGCGGCAGTATGTGCGCAACCAGAATGCCAATAACAACCATGGAAACCAGGTGCGCAACCAG
>QMPQ01000142.1 GCA_003648635.1 Bacteroidota bacterium
GCTGAAAGTGGCCAACACTGTCCTCCCCATCTGGAGTCCATCCACTCCACGCGGTCGTCCATCCAGTTTCGCAGGAACCATTCTTCCTCACTATAAGTCTGTCCCACGAAAGAGTTGGGCCAGACATAGGTTCCTAATATGGGCCAGCGCTGAAAGTTGCGTTGAACTCCTTCTCCCATAACCATCAGGGAGCTATCGACGATGGCATGCAGATTCTCACTGCTTAATACAGTCTGGTAGAGCTCATCCCACCTGCATCTCAAAGCATTCCTGAACCAGGAGTCCTCCATCACCCTGTTCCACCAGTAGACCCTGTTATCCTGGGTATATATCCAATTATAAGTCAGATGAAGGTCTTCGTAATAGTCGTTGTTCCCAAAGGCCAGGTTGTAGTCCCAGGGTGGCCCGTTGACCAGTTTTCCGCCATCAGAATCCTTCTGCTTATAGAAGTAGTGGCTGAACAGGTAAGCATCCACTTCCTTGGTAAATTCGTTCAGTATCATCATATCCACCATGGAGGGGATGTCCAGATAAGCACGATATCCCGATTCCGGATCCTTAAAGTATCTATGAACAAGTGCGGATTCAAATTTCTGCATATGGTCCATAATGTAAGCCCTTTGGGTATCATTGAGTTCCTCATATTTGGGATCAAAATATGAATAGGTAACTTGATTGTATCCTGCATATGGAGGACTAACCGGCGATTCCCAGAACAGTTCGGAAGACATGCCGGAGAGTTTGTCTATCCGTAGGAGGTAGCCGCCTGTCAATTCATTTCCGGAGATGTCCTCAGGAAGAAGCTTGGCCATATCGACACGGTTCTTATCCCGTTTGATCTTTTCAGTGAGAATGTAAACTCCTTTGTAATCGTTGTTGACCACCACCTCCACAAAGCGGGTTCGCGGAGAATAGTTTCCCATTTCTTCAAATAAACGGTAGCTCAGCACATTACGTAACAGGCTCTTGTCCAGATAAGGGGCATAGAGTACCCAGTCGTTCTCCTGAGGGAGTCCAAGAAGTATTACGTTGTTGTTTGTTCCTGAATCGGTCTGGGTTTCAAGACTGTATGATTTCTTAGGGGAGAACCAGGCCGAGGATTCACCCCGTACTTCAATAGATATTTGTCCGCTGTATCCATTCCCCGGATCGGAAGTATGATTGTAGTTCCCGGGTCCATTATTTACCAGGTTCATGGTGGCTGTAATTCTTGGTTCATTGGGAATTTGCTGACCCTCGGTATCTATAATGATCAGTGGCAGCAAGGTGCTGTCCTGCAAAAAGGGCGGGTAGAACCATGTGGGTGTGGCATGGTAAAAGCTTCCTATATTGGAAATCCCGGCATGCAGGTAGGGATTGGAGCTTAGATCAGATGAAGTAATGGATTCATTATGGACCTCCACTGCAAAGGTATTAAGTCCCTGAACCAGCAAATCCTTCACCGATTCATCCAGGGTGAAGCGCAATGGAGTTATACCCTGATATACAAGTGCCTCCTGAAGTGCGTCGGCCGGCTGGTTCCAGGTAGTTATGCTTCCTGCCTCCCCCATATTGTATCGTGCCAGTTCGGTGCCATTGAGGTAGGCCACAAATCCATCATCAAAATCCATATCCAGGATCAGTGAAGTAATGCTGTCCGGGTAGTTAAGAGTGAAATCGTAGCGACAGTATACCGAGAGGGCAGGATCGATGGTGGTGTTGTCATCCTCATCCCCATAACCTACAGCACTGATAGCTGTAGTCCAGCCTGAATCATCGAAGGTGGTGGTAGGCCAGGCTGCATCCACCGGGGAGGTGGGCACCAGGTAAGTGCATTGCCGTCCGGGAAGGATAAGTGTTTCCCAATGGTCTGTTTTCTGGGCAATTGCCGTAGTATTAAGTACAAGAAGAGAGAGTAGCACCCCGGCAAGCGCCTTTGTCCAACGATTCAAGATCATGTGTTTTATTTCCTAAAGAAGTGGACAAAGATAAAAGTCATTTAGTTGTATTTGCAATTGGAGCAAACTTTTTTATCCCGGAAGAGTTATAACAATGCATGTTTGATTCAGAAGAACAGATGATTGAGCTCCTCGGGGAATGTAATCTTTTTCGGGGAATGACCTCCCAGGAGATTACCAGGGTTCTTTCCGGTCACCTGGGAAGAATTAAGAATTATGCGAGGGATACCCTGATTGCCCAGGCAGGTGATGAGGTTCGTTTTCTCCATATCCTGCTACAGGGGAGTGTTAAGGGCGAAATGGTGGATTACGCAGGAAAGGTGATCAAAATTGAGGATATTACACCACCCCGACCCTTAGCTCCGGCATTTCTGTTTGGGAACCAAAACAGCTACCCGGTCAATATTACCTCCGCTGAGGATACATTAGTACTCTCCATTCCACGTGAGCATTTTCTGGCCATGCTGCAGGAGAGCGAGAAGGTGCTTGTGAATTTTATAAATATTGTCTCCAACAGAGGGCAGTTTCTATCAAACAAGATCAAGTTCCTCTCATTCACCACCATTAAGGGAAAGCTGGCACAGTACCTTTTGGATCTTTCTGCACAGACCGGTTCCATGCGTTTTACACTTCCTCATTCCCAGACTCAATTATCCGAGCTATTTGGGGTGGCACGCCCTTCCATTGGCCGGGCTATAAGCGAGCTGAACCGGGATGGTATTTTTCGTACCGAAGGAAAAAAGGTGGAGATTATGGATCTTGCCGGGCTCACTTCTTATCTGAAATAGGAGCCATCCATATCATAGTCTTGATATTTCTTTTTAAATTTCAGAAGTAAATAACTGAAGGATGCACGAACTCTCTATTGCAATCAGCATTGTGGATACGGCCATTAAGCAGGCAACTTTGGCATCGGCCACCCGTGTGTCGGAGGTTGAACTGGACATAGGGACCCATTCAGGCATTGAATATGAATCCCTGGAATTTGCCCTTGGAGTAGCAGCTAAAGATACCATGCTTGAAGAGACCCTGTTCAGGATTAACCGGGTGGAACCTGTTGCTGAGTGTCCTGCCTGTGAGCACCTCTATACCCCGGAGGGGATGTTTAGTTACTGTCCGAAGTGCAAGGAGCAGGGCATCCGCTTGATCCAGGGAACAGAACTACAGATAAAATCTTTACTTGTTGAACAAAATGAATAATTATGTGTGACACATGTGGATGCGGCTCAGGAACAAATCCTGTGAGAATAAGCCGCCCCGGGGAACCGGAACAGCACCATGATGATGAGCATCATGATGACAATAATCACCCTCACAGTCACGGTCATCACCACGATCATGACCACAGCCACGATCATGATCATACCCATGAACATGATCACAGCCATGATTCCTCCCGCCAGAGGCTGATCCGGGTGGAGGAAGATATACTGGGGAAGAACAATTTGCTGGCAAGCAGGAACAGCGGTTATTTTGAAGCTAAGCGTGTGGTGGCCCTGAACCTCATGAGTTCTCCAGGATCGGGCAAGACAACACTCCTCGAGAAATCCATAGTAGCCCTTGAAGGCAAACGACCGGTGGCGGTAATCGAAGGAGATCAGCAAACCATGAACGATGCAGAACGGATTCACCAGACTGGGGCACCGGTGGTCCAGGTGAATACAGGGAACGGGTGCCACCTGGATGCAGATATGATCCGACAGGCCCTTGATCAATTACAGTTGCAGGAGAATTCGCTTTTATTTATTGAGAATGTGGGAAACCTGGTCTGTCCATCACTTTTTGAATTGGGTGAGAAGAACAGGATCGTTATAATAAGTGTAACGGAGGGAGAGGACAAGCCTCTGAAGTATCCCACCATGTTTGAACATGCCCATACCTGCATTATCAATAAGATTGATCTGCTGCCTTATGTGGATTTCGATACCGAGCTGGTAAAAAAGCACATTCTGTCGGTGAATCCCCACCTTCATATCATGGAGCTGTCAGCCAAGACAGGCGAAGGAATGGAACAGTGGATCACATGGCTCCTGGATCAGAAACCCTGACCGGGATCACGACTAGATCAGATGTCCAGGGTGGCCGGATCAATCTCCCACTTCAGGAGTAATCCCATGAACGCCCTTGCATCATACTGATATTCCAATTTCTCATATTTGGCAGCTACAGCCATGCAACTCTCAAGGAATTCATCGGCTGTTCCTCCAATATTCTCAATGCTTCCCAGCGCAAGGGTTCTTATAAAGATATAGTCACAATCCAGTACCCGTTTATAGGCTTCGATGGCCTCCTCTTTTTTGCCCATACGGTAAAGGATCTCACTGGCCAGGACACTCACATTCCATGAATCATCAAAGGCTGCTTTTTCAATATCAGGCAGGGCTCCCTGAGCACCTTCCCCAAGCATGAGAAGGCCCTGAATCCCCCAGTATCTTACAGCACTATCATCATTGTTCAGCATAGCTTTCAGTTTGTCCAGGTTTTCAGGTCTTTTTAAAGAAGATATAAAGGCTGCTCCAAGAATTTCATCATAGGGTAGCAGCTCGCTTCTCATATAGTCGTATATGGGAGTGTCGCCCGCACGAATATTTCTGTCAGTCTCAGGAATAAAGCCGGCATCCCGAATGGATTTTGCTTTATCCAGGCAGGCTAAACGCATCTTAGACAGGCGATCGGCATAGGCCGGATCATCTGCCAGGTTGTTGACTTCCCAGGGATCTTTTTCAGTGTCGTAAAGCTCTTCCACGGGTTTCGTATTCCAGAAACGTGCCTGAACTTCATTGCACTCTCCGGCCAGATAGGCTTTTTCCCACGATTGCATGGATGGAGCCCGCCAGAGATAATCCAGGTGCTGCAACCAAATCCTGTTGGAATTGTAGTTCCGGATATACCTGTATTGCCTGTCCACAATCGAGCGGGTCATATCATAACGTTCATCCATCCGGTCGCGGAACATATAAACATATTCAGGCTCTTCCTGCTGATACTTACCCAGGAATGCATCTCCCTGCATATAGTCCGGTGCTTCAGTTTCGATGAGGCTCAGGAGGGTGGGAGCCAGGTCCACAAAACTAACCATCCGCTCCACCGCATCTCCTGGGGCAGTGGAGGGATACAGGTGTTTATATTTCTCCGGGATACGGATAATCATGGGAACATGGGTGCCCGTCTCATAGAGGTAGCGCTTGCTTCGTCCCAGTACGCCACCATGATCTCCATAGTAAAACACGATGGTGTTATCATCCAGGCCCTCTTCCTCCAGTTCCTTCAAAAGTGCACCAACCTGAGTATCCATATCTTCTACTTTATCATAGTACTGGGCCCAGTCATGTCTCATTTCGGGGGTGTCGGGATGGTAGGGCGGGAGGCTTACATCTTCCGGTTTATGCCTGAGTTGCTCATTCGGAATTGATTTATGTATGGAACTCTCATGGCTGACGGTTAGATTGAAAATGGCAAAAAAGGCTTGCTTCCTGGCTCTGTTCTTGTAATGAGCTTTCCTTCCGCTCTCATCCCACATGGTATTAATATCGGTGGGACTTGTATTATAATCGGTCTTGCTGTTGTTGGTGCAGTAATAGCCCTTGTTCAGAAGGAATTCGGTATAGAAGCGGACTGTTTCTGACTTCAGGTAAGCGCTGCGCATCTGTTCATTTCCATTGGAACAGGCATGAACTCCTGTTATAATGGTGTTTCTCGCCGGAGCACAAACCGGGGCATTGGCATAGGCATTGGTATAGCGAAATCCCTCGGATGCCAGCTGATCCAGGAAAGGAGTCGTGGCAAATTCATCTCCATAGCAACCCAGCAGGGGGCTGTTGTCCTCACTGGTGATCCACAGGATATTGGGTAAGACTGGATCCTTCTTTGTAAAACCTGTGGCCATAAATGCAAAAAGTACAATGAGGGATAAGGTGTATCTGATCTTCATTTTCAAGGAATTTTAAAAGATTATTAGGTGGATGAATTTAGCACTATTTTATTCTATAAGACAACCTGGGAAAAGTTTTCTTGTCTTTGAAAGAAAACAGTTTAAGCCCACATAAAAAAACACAATGAAAAAAATAGTCCCCCTTATATTGATTTCGATACTGGCTTTGCAAACCCTGCAGGCTCAGGAAGATTCTATATCATATGAACGTCGTCCCTTTCAGTTTACCTTTCTGTTTCCACCCTTGAGTACTAACGGTGCAAAAAATGCTCAAATAGTTAACGATGTTTCACTGAACCTTTTCCTTGGAGTTTCCGGGGGTGTTGAGGCTTTCGAGGGTGCGACCTTTCTCAATATCGACCAGTACTATATGCACGGTGCACAGCTGGCTGGCTTTGGGAACATAGTGGGAGGATCAGTTTCCGGCGCACAGGTGGCTGGATTCTTTAATGTGAACGGAACCGATGTGAAGGGTGCTCAGGTGGCCGGTTTTGTCAACGTGGCCGGGGATTCTCTGGATGGTTTCCAGGGAGCAGGATTTATTAATGTAGCCAATAATGCCAAGAAGGGAGTTCAAGCTGCAGGTTTTGGCAATGTGGCCGGAGAGGGGAAGACCCAGTTTCAAGGTGCAGGTTTTTTTAATGTGGCCGAAGAGGTAAAGGGCGCTCAGGTAGCAGGATTTATAAATGTTGCAGGGAATGTGAAAGGCTTTCAGCTGGCTGGCTTTTTGAACATATGTGACTCCATTGACGGGGTTCCCCTGGCCCTGATCAGTGTGGTAAAGAAGAATGGTTACCGAAAAATTGGATTCACTGCCAGTGAGGTACAATATGCCAAGCTCTCCTACAAAATGGGGGTAAAGCAACTTTACACCATCTATTCATTTGGTAAGCCCATGGGGCCGGGTAGCCGTTGGATGTTTGGTGGAGGATTTGGTACTGAGTTTGATCTGAGCGAAAAAATGATCTTTAATATTGAAGGAACGGTACACCAGGAGTTGTGGATTGGGAGCACAGCCAGTCCTGGTTTCCTCCACATTGATCGCCTCAACTTATATAACTCTCTGAAATTTCTTTTTGGATGGAACATGGATGATAAGGTGGCTATCCATATTGGTCCCACCTTCAATGTGTCTGTTGCTAATTCCAATCCCGATATGGGGCAAATGCCCTGGAATGAAATCCCTCCCTACTCCTTTTACAATCATACCAAAAACAATTACGAGCAGACCAATATACAGATGTGGGTCGGTCTTCAGGGCAGTATCCATTTCTAAGCTGGCAGATCTAAGCTAAACGGGCTCTTGTTCTCCCCCTTATTCCTGTCGTCAAAGCAGTGCATGGTTCGGTGGGAGGCGGGAGCCTTTATTTGCAGAGACTTTTTATGGAGAATAGCGGGTAAGCAACTCTTCACGGTGGACCGGACTTACAGGGAGCATGTGTTCCCCTATCCTCACCTGGTTTCCTTCAATATATTCAATACGTTTCAAGTTGACCACATAGGATTTATGAATGCGCATGAATTCTTGCTCTGGCAAAGTGGCCAGAAAGTTCTTAATGGTATCATGTACCACTAGATTCTTGTGGTCGGTTCGTATGCGTATATAATCCCCCTGACCCTCCATAAAAAGTATTTCAGAGAACTGCAGGGCATATAGCTTTTTGTCTGCTTTCACCAGTATTTTACCTTCATCAGCAGCATGAATATTGTTCTCCGAAAGACGTTCAAGCGCCCGGTTAACCGCCTTCAGAAAGCGCTCAAAGGAGTAGGGTTTAACCAGGTAATCGGTAGCATCCAGCTCAAAGCCCTCCACGGCATACTCCGGATAGGCCGTGGTGAAAACAATCAGGGGGGAACTTTTAAGTGTACGTGCAAATGAGATCCCGGAAAGTCCAGGCATATTGATATCCAGAAAGATGATATCGATCCGATTCAGGTTCAATTGATGTGTGGCTTCCGAAGCATTGTGACATTCCGCAAGCAGCTTCAGATCTTTCACTTCAGCGATATACTTTCTGAGCACATCCCTCGAAAGGGGTTCGTCATCAACAATTATACAGTTAGCCATTATTGCTGTTTCAGTTGAATGGACAGATTTACTGTAAATGTATTCACCTGGGTTTCAATATCAAGTTTATGTTGGCCAGGGTAAAGCAGTTCCAGTCGCTGCCTGGTATTGTCTATGCCAATTCCGGTATGTTGCTCCAGCTCATTCCTGTTGTTTTCTCCACGACTGTTGTGAATGCTGAATTGAAGTATATCTCCTGAGATCTCCATATGAATATCTATGAACGAAAGGTCCTGAGTACCCATGAGTCCGTGCTTAAAACTATTTTCAATAAAAGGAATCAGGAGCATGGGAGCGATCAGCAATTCTCCAGGATCACCATCGACTACCAATTTAATTTCGGTGCGGTCCGGATCCACCCGGTGGCGATACATATCCACATAAGAACTGATCATTCCAATCTCCTTCTCCAGTTCAACTGTCGCCTGGCCCGTTTCATATAGGGTATATTTCAGGATGCTGGATAGCTGAAGGATCACTTCCGGGGAGCGTTCCGAATTCTCCAGCGACAGAGCATAGATGGTTTGCAGACTGTTCAGCAGGAAGTGGGGATTGATCTGAGATTGTAGCGACTGTAGCTGGTGGGTGCTCGTCATGCGTTCCACCCGTAAAAGCATGAACCAGCTTCGGGAAAGTTTCAGCAGTGTTGTAAGCACTAAAAAACTCCCTGTATAGAGCATCAGGACTGGCACATTGTAATAGGAAATGAAATAGAAACCAGGAAGGAAAATGTCGATCCAACTGTCGAATAGCAAATAGAGGAACAGCGCTCCTCCACCCATGAGAATCAGAAGGATGAGGGTGTAGAGCAGGTATTTTTCTTTCCTGAGAAAGCGGGGAACAGCCAGGTAGAGGTTCAGGTATACAATGCTTACAATGGGAACCAGGAAGATAAAGGTGTAGATCACATCGATCTTCTCAACAGATCCGGAGCCCTTAAATATATTGAAAAGGATCAGCAGGGCCACAGCCCAAAATATGAGGTGCTGCCACCAGCGGTTCCTAAAAATCATCAGATCAGTGAGGTTCGACCTGGAAGGCTTGTTTTCTCGGAAGCGGACCGTCATAGGAGCTCAATTTAAGAAAAACCAGCCGCGCATAAAATATATTCGACGAAAGTGACTCGTTGATCGGTGAAAATCCGGGTTGGATAAAAATTTGCCAGTATGGGATTGGCACATGGAATGTTAATGATAAAAACTTTAACTTAGGACTGTGAATACAAATTCAATTAATTCTATTGGTTATGGCTAAGAAAAAATCAAAAAAGGAAGCAAACAAGAAGGATAAAAAGAAGAAGGATAAGAAGAGCATCCTATCGAAGCTGAAAGTCGGCAAGAAGAAGGACCGCAAGAAAAAAGACGCGAAGAAAAAAGACGCTAAAAAGAAGAAGTCTAAGAAGAAGGATTCTAAGAAGAAAGAGGGCAAAAAGAAATCTGCAAAGAAGAAAAAAGATAATCCGGCCCCGGTGCCAGCAGGAGCATTAGAACCGAAACCAGTAGTAAAAACAGTTCGGAAGCCGAGGCCAGCCACTAAAAGAATTCCTGCATCTAAACCAACACCAAAGCCAAGACC
>QMPQ01000143.1 GCA_003648635.1 Bacteroidota bacterium
AAGTTACAAAAAAAAGAGTAGATGGTCACCGGGCCCTCATATGCCTTCGCTTGAATAGCCAGGTTCCAGTAACAAAATATAGCCCGGTTAGAACTACCAGGGCGATCATCTCTGGAATGGTATCTTTCACATCCAGTCCCCTGATAAGCACCTTGTTCAGTGCCTCAACAGCAAACTTGGGAGAGAGAATGTCATTTAGCATCACCTGATAGGATCCGATGCTAAAGAGCCGGCCCCCGGTGACAGGAAAGGCTGCTCCGGTAAAGAACATCAGCAGGAAAAGTGGGAAGGTCCCGATAATGGCCACCTCCTTCACTGAACGGCACATGGCGGCCACCAGCAGACTGAAACTGATCATGGAGAGTGCTGTAAGCATGGAGATAAGCAGGATAAATCCGAGGGTTCCGGGAATCAGTGTATAACCAAGAGCCAGGGCGGTTAACAAGGCCAGAAGCAAGGAAAAGAGCGCTACCAGGATCTGAACCAGTGAGATCCCTCCAAGAAACTCCAGGGTAGTTAGCCTGGAGATCCTGAGCCGCTCCAGGGTCCTGGACTCGGACTCGCGAACCATGGCTGACGAAGCTGAGAAAATTATCATAATTATGGAGAGTATCAATAGCCCCGGCAGATAAAGCTCAAAGTAGCTACGTGCTCCAGAAAAACCGAGGGTGGTCTCGCTCCAGGTAACAGGCATCTGAATCTCTGCCACCTCCAGGATATAGCGGTTGATCAACTCTTCCGACCATACAGCACCAATGATATATTCCATCTGAGTGACGTCGCCCACCAGTTCGATCCGGGAAGGCGGACCCGGTGAAGCGGGTGAAGCGGCCACGGAAGCTGAGAGATCAACTGGCAGAACCACCGCGACATCCGCCTTTCTATTACGCAATTTTTCGATAGCAAGCTCTCTGCTTCCAATGGCTGTGATATTCAACATCTCCTCCAGATCGGACAATAGCTTTGCATAAGTGACGATAGAATCGCCCAGGTTTAAGAACCCGCCTTCATGTTCAGCTCCCCTGTCCAGGTTCACCAGGGCCACATCATATTTCGGATCATCTGTTTCAGCCATCAGGAAATAAATGACAATAAAAAAAGGAGCCATCAAAATCGTCATCACCAGAATCCAGTATTCCCGGATCTGCTCCTTGATCCCTTTCCGAAAAACAAGATACCATCTCATCTTCTCAGGCTTTTCCCCGTAAGGTGTATAAACACATCCTCCAGAGTATTTTCACGGACTTTCATTTCCTGTACATTAATCTTTTCCCCTTCCAGAAGTTGGTAAACCTCATGGATCCTGGGTACCAGGTTCATGGCACGGATATTAAAACGATCCTCTTCCCTGCTCACTTCAAAACCCAGGGCTTTTAGATCTTTCTCGGCTCTGGCCAGATTCGTCGGATCCGCGCAATGAAGTTTCATCTCCATTACGTCTCCCTCACCGATGGACCGCTTTAAATTATCGGGGGTATCCAGTTGAAGCAATCTGCCCGAGTCGATAATGGCCACCCTATTGGCGATCCGCTCAGCCTCATCCATGTTATGGGTAGTCACTATCACGGTCTTGTTCCTGGCAGTTTCCCTGATAAAATCCCGGACCAACACACGGCTCTGTGGATCGAGTCCCGCCTCCGGCTCATCAAAAACCAGAATTTCCGGGTCGTGCATGATGGCCATTATCACATTCATGCGGCGTTTCAAGCCCCCTGAAAGGGTCCCTGCCAACTTGTTTCTCTTGAAGCCAAGACCCATCTCCTGCAATAGACGCTCAGCCCTGGACCGGGCCTGACTGCGGGGTATATTATACATTCCGGCACTAAATACCAGCTGCTCATAACAAGTGAGCTTGTTCCAAAGGATGTTCTCCTGCGGACAAATACCCACCTTCGCCCTGGTCTCATTACTCCCACCCGGGGGGACACGCTTCCCCTTGATATATACCTCGCCCGATGTGGGTTTCAGCAATCCACACATCATCCGTATGGAAGTGGTCTTTCCGGCCCCGTTGGGACCTAAGAATCCAAACACCTCTCCTTGCTTTACCTGCATAGACAGGTGGTCCACAGCCAGAAGATCTCCGTATCTTCTCACCAGGTTTTTCACTTCAAGTTCACCGCGCTCCATATGTGACTCCTGTGCCATATACCTGAGTAAGTTCGTAAATAATTCACTGCCGATCAATCAATTTTTCTGATCATTCTCTAGATTGCTATCTTTGACATAGCAAACACATAAAACAACAGATCCATGCCGCGTATTTTTAATCCGGTCGATATTTCACAGGAAGAGAAGGAGGTTCGAAAAGACTACTTTGACCGTCATACCCCGGTCCTTATTTGTGACTCCTATGCCACTAAAGGCGAGAAATTTAAAGTGAAGATTCGCCTGGGAACCGAATACACGCATCCCGACGATTCGGATCACTTTATCAACTACGTTCAGCTATGGAACCGGGAAACCTTTATCGCTGAAACCCATTTTGCTCCGGGAACTCTGGGCAACAAACCTGAGCATGTGGAGGTGGATTTTTATATTGTACCCGGAGCTGTGACCATGAATCTTTCGGCCATGTCGGCCTGTACCAAACATGGATTGTGGCAGAGTGAATCAAAAGAGGTGGCCATCAGAAAATCTTAACCCTGCACAGGGTTAATCGAACAGCACTTCGTCATCGTCAAAACCTTCCTCCTCCTCATCCGGATATCCGGATGTTCCAATGAAGGATACGAAAGATATCTTCCACTCCCCATCTACCTTCTCCAGGTAACGGACCTGGATGCTCTCGATCTCAATCACATCCTCATCAAAGGCGGATGTCCATTTCTGATTGCAGATCACAAATGCCGACTGGGGACAGATCTTAAAGCGGTAGTCCGTTCTTTCAACAGTTATGTGCAGGTCAATACCCAGATCATCCTCTGTCTCATCCCCGGTCATATGTCTCGAAACATCCTCCCAACCTTCTGCAAACACATAATTATCTGCTCCTGCAGTTAAGCGTATGTTAGTGGAATCCTGTATATGTGTTGAAAACATCCCTTCAAAGTCCCGGTCAATGTAGGTCTGGGTTTCCTTTTCCATAACTGCGATAATAGCAGCTTTTTCTTCTTCAATATCAAAAGCCTTCTCACAGCCAGTAACTGCAAATGCAGCAATAATAAGAGCAGATAGAATTGTGTATCTCATGATTTAAGTTTTTAGGTTTAAAACTCAAGAAGGCTATGTAGCCCGCCATCCCGTACATGCAAAATACAACAATGCGCCGTGAAAGTCAATTTATTATTACATTTGCTAATAATGCGCAGGACCCTCTTTATACTAAATGTGTTTCTAACTTTCGGATTTACAACACTATCCGCTCACAACGAAATTCCGGTTCCCGAGAAGGGAGTTCTTGACCTCAGGGAGTGCGTTTTGGATGAAAACTCCATCTTCGACCTGAATGGAGAGTGGTTGTTTCACTGGGAGAAACTTCTAACTCCGGATAACATTGACCTGCATCGTTCAACTGGCATCCTTGTCACCGTACCTTCCTACTGGAAGAGTTACGAAATTAATGGCTCTTCTTTAAGCGGATCGGGCTATGGAACATATAGCCTGATGATTCTCCTGCCTGAGAATTATAATTCAGCTTTATGCGTTGATATCCCCCTGTTCGATGTGGCTTACAATTTTTACCTCAACGACAGGCTGATTGGAAAGAACGGTAAGGTGGGAACCAGCCGGGAAGAAGAAAAACCCTGGTATGAGCCAGACAACTTCTGTTATATCCCGGATACCGACACACTTCAGATCCTGATCCAGGTATCTAACTTTCATCACCGCAGGGGTGGATTCTGGCAATCGGTCGTAATTGGTAGTTCCAATGAGGTCCTGGACAGGAAGGAGAGGCGGCGCATGTTTAATTACTCCACCATTGGGGTGCTCTTCTTTTTTATGATCTTTTTCCTGATCTTCTGGTTCAATAGAAGGAAGGAATGGTTGATGCTATTGTTTGCTCTCACAACCATGGGTATTCTAATGAGATCAGTCAATACGGGGCTCTATCTCTCTAACTCCTTTGTCGACGTTCCCTGGTCCTGGCAGATCAGGATGGAATACCTTGGTTCCTACCTGGCACAGCTATTCGGGATGATCTTTCTTCATCGACTGTTTCCCAGAAGATATATGAATCAGATCATCAGGATCAATACCATAGTAATGGCTCTGGCCAGTATCTCCCTGTTCATCTTACCAGTACACCTTTTCACCTATGAGATGATGTTCTACCAGCCGCTTTTGGTGCTTTTCCTGGCTCATTATCTTATCATCAGCTTTATAGGGTCCCTGAAACGACGGGTCATGGACATCGTATTCTTTGCATCGCTGACGTTTTTTATATTTGCCCTGGTCAATGATATTCTGCTGGCCAATACCGCCGGCGCTGTCTCTGGCAACTATCTATCTCAGCTCTCCTTCCAGATTTTTATATTTGCCATGGCAGTGATGATCATCCTGCAATGGATCCGCAATGACAAAGAGCGGCAACAGCTGGAGGCCTCACTCAGGTTTAAGAATCGTTTATTGTCGGTGATCGCACACGATTTGAAAAATCCCATTGCCAGCGTGGCACAGTTTTCCGATCTTCTGGCTTCCAAACCTGAGCTGGCTTCCAAGAAGCATATTACACATTCCCTCCGAGAATCATCGCAGGCGGCAGTCACCCTCCTCGATAACCTGCTCTACTGGGGACGAAGCGAATCCGCCAGATTGTCTATTAATCCGGTAGCCATAGAAATGAAAATCCTGGTTAAAGAGGTTGAGACCCTTTATCTACATATGGCTCAACAAAAGGAACTTGTATTCACTACCGATGTAAAAACTGGGATCAAGGCCTATGCCGACCCTGTTTTTATAAAAATCGTACTGAGAAATCTGGTGGCCAATGCCATTAAGTTTACCCCCAAAGGAGGCAAGGTCCACATTTGGGCCTGGGAGGAGTTAAATAGGATATACTGCTCAGTGACCGATACGGGTGTTGGCATGAAACACGAATACCTTGAGAAGTTTAATAAAGAGGGTTATCTGAGTAGTTCAAGCGGTACCGACCAGGAAATTGGAACCGGGCTAGGGCTGCAACTTGTAAAAGACCTGCTTGAAAAGAACAATGGAACCCTGGAGATAGAGAGCAAAGTCGAAGTGGGATCCACTTTTAAATTTACAATTCCCATATATAAAGAGGATTGAGATGAAGATTAATAAGACCAAAACAAGAGATAGTGAAGGGAACCGGATAATACTGGTGAAGAAGGATGCGGAGCTGGACGGCTTTATCCCTGATCCGGCTGAGCTGACATATGTCAATGAGCGGCTGGTAGGGAAAAAAAATGTAGCCTTGCTGAACCGCCTGGACCATGTACTTATCTTCCGGTGCCTGGAAAAAACGGAGATACTGCTTAGCACCCGGCTCGAAAATGCCAGGAAAGCTGGATTTGAGTTGCATCCATTACTTATTGACCATGATGTGGAATCTGTCACGGTAATCAATGGAGGAGTGGATCAGGAGGAGAGTGTGGCTTTTGCTGAAGGACTGGCACTGACCAACTACCAATTTCTGAAATACCTGTCAGGCGATCCTTCCAGGAAACACTCACTTAATGAAATATCCCTTCATGATGAGGGCCTTTCAACTGATCATGTGAAAAAGCTGGAGAACCTGGTCCATGCTGTTTATCAGACCCGCGACCTGGTCAATGAACCCCTGTCATACCTGAATGCCTTGCAGTTGTCCGCGGAGATCGAGAAGATGGGCTTAGATGCTGGTTTTTCTACGGAGGTATTCAACAAGAAGAAAATCGAATCCTTGAAAATGGGAGGCCTCCTGGCTGTGAACAAGGGAAGCATTGATCCACCCACCTTCTCCATCCTCACCTGGAAACCAGAGAATGCTGTGAATGACCGCCCCATTGTGCTGGTGGGAAAAGGAGTTGTTTATGATACCGGGGGACTCAGTCTGAAGCCTACTCACGACTCCATGGATTACATGAAATGTGATATGGGTGGAGCTGCTGCTGTTGCCGGGGCATTTTATGCAATAGCAAAAAATGAACTACCGGTCTGGGTGGTTGGTCTGGTTCCCGCAACAGATAACAGGCCCGATGGCAATGCCTATGTACCCGGTGATGTAATCACCATGTATGACGGCTCCACAGTTGAAGTTCTGAATACAGATGCCGAAGGGCGGATGATCCTTGCTGATGCCCTTAGCTATGCGAAACAATATGATCCTGAGCTGGTAATTGAACTCTCCACTCTGACTGGTTCTGCACATATAGCCATTGATAAGTTTGGCATGGTAGGTATGGGAAATGCAAGTCGTGAGGTGATGGAAAATATAAAAGCAAGCGGGGAACATACTTCCGAACGTGTGGCTGAATTTCCATTCTGGGATGAATATAAAGAACAGCTTAAATCAGATATTGCTGACCTGAAAAACATTGGAGGAAAATATGGCGGAGCTATCACCGCCGGAAAATTCCTTGAACACTTTACTGATTATCCATATGTTCACCTGGATATTGCCGGACCCTCATTCAACAAGGCTCCATTCAATTACAGGGGAAAGGGTGGCAGTGGCGTTGGTGTCAGGATCCTGTACAACTATTTTCTTGACCGGTCTCATTAATCCCCTCTGAAAATGAAAAACAAAATTAAAATAGGGATATCCCATGGTGATATTAACGGAATCAGCTATGAGGTAATCATAAAAACCCTGATGGACAGTCGTATCAATGAGATCTGCACACCCATCATTTATGGTTCACCCAAAGTGGTGGCCTATCATAGGAAAGCACTTGATATCGAAGACTTCTCTCCCACCGGAATCTCTTCTCCTGAAGAGGCCCGGGGAAACAATACCTACATCATCAACTGCGTAGATGAAAATATACGTGTGGAACTTGGCAAATCCACTGAGAGCGCTGGGATTGATTCATTTAAGGCCTTAAAGGCGGCCACGGATGCCCTGGAATCAGGTAAAATTGATGCATTGGTCACCGGACCGGTCAACAAACAGAATATCCAGCACTCCGAATTCTCTTACAGCGGTCATACAGAATATCTTCAGGCCCGTTTCAAGGTAGATGAGGTGATGATGTTGATGGTCAGTGAGCTCTTAAAAGTGGGACTGGTGGCCGGACATGTGCCCATATCGGCTTTAAGTTCAATGATCACCCAGGAGCTTGTTGTCGAAAAGCTTAAGATTCTTGCACGGTCCCTGCTGGTGGACTTTGGTATCAGAAACCCACGCATTGCCGTACTGGGCCTAAATCCCCATGCCGGTGAAGACGGACTGCTTGGAAGTGAAGAGCAGAAGGTCATTACTCCAGCTATCGAACAGGCCAAAAAGCTGGGTATTATGGCATTAGGGCCCTATGCCGCCGATGGCTTTTTTGGTGCCGGCCGATTCAGCCGATTCGATGCTGTACTGGCTATGTACCACGACCAGGGACTTGCACCATTTAAATCACTTAGCATGGATAGTGGTGTGAATTATACTGCCGGCCTGCCGGTGGTCCGCACCAGTCCGGCTCACGGAACAGCTTACGAACTGGCTGGCAAAAATGAGGCCTCAGCTACCTCCTTCAGAAATGCCCTCTACCTGGCCATCGATGTAGCACGAAACAGGGAGTTATATAAAGAAATATCTGCCGATCCCCTGGCGGCAGGTAAAAGCAAAAACGGCGGGAAAGATGAAAGTCCAGAGGATCTGGAGGCTAATAATAAATAAGCTCTGTTCGCTGATTGTAAACAAACTGAAAAAGCTGGTTTTCTATGGGAAAACAGAACATATAATAAGCAGTATTGTCATGTTTTGGGAAATAGACATAACCACTGGCCACCTTTCCTGGCGGAACGACACACCCTCTTAAAATCTCCTCCTCTACCAGCTCTTTCTCTTCACTGATCATCTCCATATCTGAAGAGATCATCTTACCCTGTGAGATATATTGATCGGCTGTTCCCGCAGTTTGGAATAGAGCATCAATAATATAAGTGGGATTCTCGGTGGCAATAAAACCAGCAGTAGAGTAAAGTAGACCCGCACTGGCCTGAAGAATCCCAAGGAAGGTATTGGTTCCCTTCACTTTCTTCCTCTCTTCCAATATAAAATCGTAGTGCATCAACACGGTATCTGGATGAACCGTCAACCAGGAGTCCCCTTTTGTGGTTTCCTCATTGGCACTATTGAGTACCACATAGTAAAAATCGGCAGGGTGAATGAAGAGTGTATCAAGAGAGCTATTATGTAGCACAAAATCGAATACCAGATTAGCACCCTGTATCCCATCATAGCCCAGTTCTACAGCTATTTGATCACTTTCAAGGGGGATGTATTCCCGTCCATTTGCAAAATTGCCTTCTGGGGCTTCCGGAATTATTTTTGTGACTTCCCTGGGCGCTGTACATGAACAGAAGAAAAGAAGCAGGAGAGAGAGGAAGAATAAATTTTTCATCACCAAGGGATTTTGACATATGATCAAGCACAAAAACCCTGCCGAAAACCAGAAATCTATTGCTCTACCCGATCAAGGCACTGTATTCATCGGCCGGCATTAAATCATCCAGCTGTGAAGGATCTGTCAATTTTATCCTGATCATCCACCCACCTTCAAAAGGTTCAGAATTAACCAGTTCAGGAGTATCCTCAAGAGCGGGATTTACCTTAACTATTTCTCCATCCACAGGCATATAGAGATCCGAAACAGTTTTTACAGCCTCAATGGTCCCAAATGTTTCGCCCCTTGACAGGGATTCTCCTTCGGTCTCGATTTCAATAAATACCACATCCCCAAGTTCACCCTGGGCAAATTCGGTTACACCAATCACAATTTCATCACCTTCCACACGAATCCATTCGTGTTCGGCGGTGTACTTAAGTTCTGCAGGAACGCTCATAAATAAATTGTTAATGTTTATTCAAATGTAATACTTTCCAGAAGAATTTCTAGCTGCTTAAAATCATAAAATAGCACCGTTCAGACTTACAGCGTAAATGTCATACTAAAACCTACATTGTAGTTGGCGTTTGGATAACTATTTGATATGTAAGGCGTTGTAAGTCGCTGATCGTAGAAGATCCGTAAGATAAACTTATCACTCAACATATAGTCAGCCGCTGCTTTCAGGCTAAAAATGGTTTGGCCCGCCGTGATCTCGCTGCCCGAAAGGTCCTCCAGTTTCCGGATCACCGTCCGGTTGTTCCGCATGGAAAGATCGAGCCGAACATTCAGGTCGCTTGCAAGCTCCTTCTTGTTAATGATCAGGGGAACCTGATTAAACCTGTAACCGGCTCCGACAATGAACTCGGCACTGTTCACCTCGTTCACCTAGTATTGGACATATTCATGGCCACGGTTCTGGATCGTTTGTATTCAATACGGGTGGTCAGACTGTTTTTCCAGTCCATATTGAGATCAAACAAAGGACTGAAACTTTCATTGATGCTCACGACA
>QMPQ01000144.1 GCA_003648635.1 Bacteroidota bacterium
TATATGCTTCCCCTGGACGGAGGTGCTGAGATAGCGCTGGTAAAGCATCCTGCCAATGATCTTTTCCTGGGACTTGCTCCAGATGGAGAAAGCATATTGTTTTCCAGTGACCGTGATGGCAGTACAGGATTATATCTAACTCGTATTGAAAATGGTCTGCCCAGTGGGGATCCTCACCTCCTAAAATCTGACATAGGACAAATTGAGGTCCTGGGCTTTAAGCCCTCAGGCGCTTTTTACTATACTACACAAAAAGAACTTAGTGATGTATATATGGCAAAGCTGGATGCCTCGGGATACGCTCATACACCATTGGAAAAGATGGAAACAAGGTTCCAGGGAAACAACAGACTACCAGCCTACTCACCTGATGGAACCCACCTTGCATATATAAGTGTGATGCAACCCTCCAGTGTTAACTTTAACAAATGGGGAGGAAATATGTTGGTCATTCGTTCCCTTGAAACAAAGCAGGAACAAAGAATCATACCTGAACTCCATCAAATAGGCTTCCCCTGTTGGTCACCAGACAGCAAACAAATTATGGTAGTGGGATTTGCCGAAAATAATACCATGGGCTTACACCAGATAGATATCCAGAGCGGTCAGGTGAAGACCATTCTTTCTCCTGATGAAGGATTAATCCTATTTGGGAAGTGTGAATATTCACCTGATGGAGCTACACTCTATTATGGTAAAATGGATATGAAAAACAGGGTGCGGAAAGTTATGTCGAGGGATCTGGAATCTGGTGCTGAAAAAATACTCTATGAATCAAAAAAATTTCTGCAATTAACACTGTCACCTGATGGTCTCTGGCTAGCTGTAAACTCAAGAGCTCCATCAACACCAGGGGATGCAATGTTTCTTCTACCCACTTCTGGAGGGGAGGTCAGAAATCTTATTACACCCAAAGAAGGTGAAGATTTCTACATTGGTTTCTTCGGTTTCAGTACCTGGACTATTGATGGAAAGTACATTCTATTCAACAGAATAGTTGGCCCTGGGTCTATTATATGCAGGGTACCTGCCTCGGGTGGAGAGATAGAGAAAATTGGCGTAGCAGTTCCAGGAGAAATAGCTTCCAGTCTTAGCATGGCTCCTGATGGCCGAAGTATTGCATTCTCATTCTATACCTTGCCCCTATCCCCTGCAGTATGGGTGATGGAAAACTTTTTACCCTCAGATTAAACAGCTATGGGTCGCAAGAAAAAACCGGTACTCAGGCTGACGCTATTCTTTATAGCTGTTGTCATTGCATCGGGGAGTATTCTTGCCTACTTAAGCATCAATAACATATCTAACCTAAAGGAGTTAACTGAAAAAAGAGTTGAGGAGGAACAGGAAAACCTGGCCCTTGCAGTATCAGAACAAATTAAGCTTACCATAAATGATCTGCTTGAAAAATTCCCAGACTATCCTGGTGGCAAACATCCAGCTTCTGTAAACTGGCTAAAAACAGAGGATACCAATGGGCTGGTAAAACAACAGTTTCTGATTGACAGGGAAGGAGATTTTTTGTGGCCCTGGTTTGTTAATGCCTATGAGAATCTCCCCGGAGATGTACCTTCAAAAAGCTATCAAAGCAATTTTGAGCAGGCTGAACGGGCAGAATTTAATGAGCAAAATTTTAGCAAAGCAGGCCAATACTATCTTGCTTCACTTAGAGAATCTTCCAATAATACCGATTCAGTACAAGCCCTGAATGCCCTGGCAAGACTATCGGTGAAATCGGAAGAGTGGACGCAGGCACTCAGCTATTACTCGTCTATTATATCAGCTTATGGAGCACTCCTCAACTCATATGGATTTCCCTATGTATATTATGCAATCCCTCAACTGATCCGGATTTCAAATTCATCCAACAGGGATCAGATCATGCAGGAAATCGACTCTTGCCTCACCGGGATGGCATCCGGGAAGATCCCCCTGAATCACAGTACTCGTGATATGCTGCAGCTGGTTTCCGACTGGATTGCAATAGAGCCAGCACCTATTGAGAAAATTACTCTAATAAACAAGTCTATTCAAGCCATCGAAAGCAGTCTCGAATTTATTGAAAGAAATGAAGAGCAAATCCTGGAATATCTGAAAAAGGACGATAGAGATGACTTTCCACTTGTAAAGGGTAGTTACCATGCCTTGAACAGCACCCAGCAGGATGCTGGGGAATTACTACTGGTCAAGCTTGATAGTGAATATGCATCAGGTTTTTCTGTTGACTTTGAAAAACTGTGGCATCATATCATGGAACAACCTTTGACGGAAGTCACTGAGTTTGATTTTGAATTAGAAATAGTACTTCTGGGGAATGGAATCAATGTATCTGAACTCCCCTTGACCACAACAAAGGAGATTTCCCCATATTTCATGGGCTACAATTTGCTTGTGAAATTAAAAAATGCGTCTGTGATTAATGAATTGGTCAGAAGACGAAGCTGGATCTATGGCATTGCTTTGACTTTGCTCATTGGAGGAATGATTCTTGGCATTCTTTTGATACATAGAGATATATTAAGGGAGGAACACCTTGCCCAACTGAGAGCTGATTTCATTTCAAATGTTACCCATGAACTGAAAACCCCGCTTACATCCATCCAGTTGTTTACCGAATCGATTCTGCTGAATCGCATTAAATCTGCGGCGCATAAGAAAGAATATCTGCAAATTATCTTGAAAGAGACTGAAAGCCTGAAAAGAATGATTAATAATATTCTTGATTTCTCAAAAGAGGAAAAAGGGAAACTGAATTTTAACTTTAAGGAAGTCAATGTAACAGCCCTGGTAAATGAGGCCGTTCAAGATCTGGAATACTGGCTGGTGGAGAAAAAATTTGCCCTGGTGAAGGAGATTGATGAAGGGGTGACAGCAAGTGTGGATCCGGGAGCACTCAAACAGGCCATTATCAACTTATTAAATAATGCCATCAAATTTTCAAGGAACAGGAAAGAGATACTTGTGAGCTTAAAAAAAGAGGGAGAGATGATCCTTATCCAGGTGGAGGATAAAGGGATCGGTATACCTGAGGATCAAAAAGAGCTTATCTTTCAACCATTCTACCGGGTTGAACAAAAGAATGCAGAAGAGATCAGCGGTACAGGACTTGGACTCTCAGTGGTAAAGGATATCGTTACGGCTCATCACGGAAAGATCAGGGTGGAGAGTCAGCTCAATGAAGGAAGTAGCTTTACCATCCTATTCAAATCAACTCAGGAAAACTCAGAATAATGGCCATATTAATCATTGAAGATGATATCAGTATTTTACGCGGACTGAAAGATAACCTGACATTTGAAGGATACCAGGTCATCACAGCCACAGACGGGCGTGAAGGGCTAACTATTGCCCTGGAAAAGCAGGTGGATCTGCTCTTGCTGGATATCATGCTACCGGGTATGAATGGGTATGAGATATGCAGGAAGCTCAAAAAAGAAAAACCTGATCTGCCCATCATTATGATTACTGCAAGAGGATCAGAGATGGATACTGTTGCCGGACTGGATATTGGTGCTGACGACTATATCTCAAAACCTTTTAGTATCCCGGAATTGCTTGCCCGTGTGCGGGCAGTGCTCAGAAGATTATCTCCAGAAAATACAGAGATAGAGACTTATTCATTTGGAAATGTATCCCTGGATTTCAAGAAATATGAGACAACTATCAACCACAGGCAGGTGGAGCTTTCCAGCAAGGAGTATGCCATAATGAAGTATTTCATTGAACATGAACATGAAGTGGTCCACCGTGATGACCTGCTGGAGAAGGTCTGGGGCTTTGATATTACGCCCACTACCAGGACCGTAGATAACTACATTCTTGAGCTTCGAAAAAAATTAGAAGAAGATCCCTCCAATCCCAAGCACATCCTGACCATCCGGGGAGCCGGATATAAATTTATACCCTAGGAATTATCTTAATGTGATCACGAGTAAACCACCACCCCATAAGGGGGGAGCATTTTGAGATTTCGCGATGTAACAAAGCTGTTACATCTTGTTTTCGTGAAATCGGCACCCTGGTCGATCTATACATTATTTAACGCATCTACGGACTGGCCATATTTACATGACCAGCGTCTAAGACAATGGGTTTCTAAGTTTAACTAAAACCTATTGCTTTTCCAGAGTAAGGGTTCCAAGCTCAATACCTTTCCAGTCTTCCTGGACAGGGCGAATCGACATGATCAGATCTCCTGTTTCTGAAATGTTAATCTCTCCGAGGATCATCTCCGAATACTCACTGCCTGTGGCATGAACTTCCGCTTCCAGCTCCTCTTCACCAATCTTTACAAGCAGTTTGCTGAAGTCTTCAGCCTTCACCTGAGCCTTCACAGAATAGGTTCCGGATTCTGTGGTATTGAACATCCACTCGAGCCTGACCCGGGAATCTACCCAGTTTGTGATTAAGGCGTCTTCGCCTGATCCTTTTAAGATGGCATGGGTGCCATATCCCGGATTATGGATATCAGCAAAATCGGCCGCTAACACAATCCGGCCCTCTTCCAGGGAAGGCATATTGCTCTTTACATCCAGACCTCCCGTGCATTCCACAACCAGCACGGTATTTACTGGATCGATCGCCTGTGCGGGTAGTTCAATAAGAAGATCGCCTTCTTCAAAGCGAGAACTTAAGGCCTGGGCCTGATCGGCCAGAAGTCTGACACTGCTGACGTTTGTTGAAATTCCAGGCAGCTTTAGCAGCCCATTGTCAGGCCAGTTGAAAACATGCAGGTAGAGGGTGGTTCCTTCCCCGGTGGCGCGACTGGTACATCTTCCCCAGGGAAGTTTGAAGAAGGGACTTGCTTCTGTCCCATAGATCGATTCTCCATTCACATCCATCCATGTACCGATGGCCTTGAGGCGCTCAATGCTTGGTGCAGGAATCTCTCCCTCAGCGGTGGGTCCTACATTGAGTAAGAGGTTGCCACCCTTGCTGGCAATATCCACAAGCATCCGGATCAGGGTCTCGGACGATTTCCAGTTATGATCATAGTGCTTAAATCCCCAGCTGGTATTCATGGTCATACAGACTTCCCAGTCGTAATCCAATCCGGTGGGGGGTACATGCTGCTCGGGTGTGGAAAAATCACCGGGCCATGGCCTGTATAAGCGGTTGTTGGTAATCATGTCGGGGTACTCACTGGCAACTGCCTGGAGGGCCTCCGCTGCCTCTTCGGTCATTCCCCTGGGGGTATCCCACCATAGAATATCAAGTCCGCCATAGTTCTCCAGAATCTCTTTTACCTGGGGCACTGCTTTCCCATTGATGTAGTTCATCAGCGGCTCACGTACCAGGGAAGGATCCCAGTGTGGCTCACCCTGTTCGATGTTCCAGTAGGTTCCACCAGGTTCATGCCAGTCCTGCGCCTGGGAGTAATAAAATCCAAGCCGAATGCCGTTTTTTTCACAGGCCTCAGCCAGCTCCATCAGGGGATCGCGGTCAAAAGGAGTGGCATCTACAATATTATAGCCGCTGGCCTTTGAATGGAACATGGCAAAACCGTCGTGGTGCTTGGAGGTAATCACTATATATTTCATACCTGCCTCTTTGGCCAGAGTGACCCATGCTTCGGCATCGTACTTTACAGGATTAAAAGTGGTCGCCAGCTGTTCATATTCTGCAAGGGGTATTTTTGCCCTGGCCATGATCCATTCACTGATCCCAGGAACCTCCTCTCCTTTCCATTCACCCGCGGGCTGGGCATACAAGCCCCAGTGAATAAAGAGGCCGAAACGTGCCTCCCTCCACCACTCCATGCGCTGATCCTGAGCTGATAAGGTAGATTCGGTCTCCGTTTCCTTGTTGGGAGTACATGAGAAAACAAGCACAATTAGCATTGCGGAAATCAGGTATCTAGGCATAACGAAAAATTTTAAGTTTTTTAAAAGTTCAGATCTGAAAATTAACCATCCCGGAGGAGAACCCCTGATACGCATATTTTGGTGGGCAGACACCAATCTCAGCTACGGTTGGTTCCTTCCTCCAGGTGTTGGTTAATCCACATTATCGTGTAGGTGAGGGTTGTCGGGGCTCAGTTTGGGCCCTTCTCCACCCTCCTCCTTCTTATCCGTAAGACGGTAGCGACTTACCTCTGTTTCCTGTGAGTGTTTCTGCTGGTCGATGGGGACCTTCTTGCGTACATATGCAGGAACATTCTCCAGCTCTTCAATCTCATCATCGCCCGAACTGCTCAAATAACCCCTTTCCCTAAGCTTCTCATGGGTCTCACGCAGACTCCTCACCCGATCGGCCAACTTTTTCTCATGGGCCTCGGGATCTATCTCTTCGGACTGCTCCATCAGTATATATTCCTCCGAATCCTCCCTATCCTTCACTCCAAAGGAGAGTGATCCCTGGGCGGGAACTACATTGGAGTGCCCATCTACCAGGTCGGAACCCCTATCGCGCAGGGGTACCTTATGTGTCTGTTTTCTGCCCACATAGACTTCAGGAATGCTATTCATCCTGAATCCGGTGGCAATAATGGTTACGCTAATATCCTCTCCCAGCGATTCTTCACTTCCAATTCCCCAGATCAGTGTTGTATCACGCGAAGTGGCACTTACCACATAGTCTGTGATTTCGCTTACTTCATCCATGGTGATCTCCTGAGCTCCCGAAGTAATATTCAGCAGTACACTCCTGGCCCCTTCGATATCATTGTTGTTCAGAAGTGGTGATGTAAGTGCCTCCTCGATGGCCTTTCTTGCCCGCTCTTCGCCTGAGGCAGCGGCTGAACCCATAATGGCTACACCACTGTTGCTCATCACCGTTTGAACATCCGCAAAATCCACGTTGATATAGCCGTGAACGGTTATGATCTCAGCAATGCCCTTGGCGGCAATGGCCAGAACATCATCTGCCTTCTCAAATGATTTGCTCACCGTGAGATTTCCATAGATCTCCCGTAATTTTTCATTGTTAATCACCAGCAGGGAATCCACATGATCCTTCAAAGCATTGATGCCCTCAATGGCCTGGTTGATGCGCTCGGGACCCTCAAAGCGAAAGGGAATGGTGACTATGGCAACAGTCAGTATTCCCATCTCTTTCGCTGTGCTGGCAATTACGGGTGCGGCACCTGTACCGGTACCTCCGCCCATGCCTGCTGTGATAAAAACCATGTTGGTATTACTGGACAATACCTCCTTGATTCTATCGATGCTCTCCTGGGCCGCTTCTCTTCCAATCTCAGATTTACTACCCGCACCTCTCCCTTCGGTGAGCACATCACCCAGCTGCAATTTTACAGCTACCGGACTATTGTGCAGTGCCTGGGCGTCGGTATTGCATACCACAAAATTCACATCCTTGATCCCCTTCTTGTACATGTGGTTCACCGCATTACTTCCTCCGCCTCCAACACCAATTACTTTGATCTGGGATGAGCGTTCGGGCGGCAGGTCGAAATTCATTAAATCTTCCATGGCTCTATTTTTATTCCATTTTTGTATCAGTCTCATCAAAAATAATACTCAGAGTGGATTTTACCTTTTCCAGGATTTTACCCTTCTTCATCCCAATACCGGGCTTCTTCTCCTCAACCAGTTCTTCAGTTGGCTCCTCCTCTTCTATCTCCAGGGGGTTCTTAATGGTTATTTCCTCCTTCTTCTCATGATAGTACTCTAAACCTTTTAGCAGGAGTCCCACCGAGGTGGAGAACATGGGCTGATTGATCTCATCGGAGCAATCAGCAGCCAACATTTCACCCGGAAAACCAAGGCGTACATCCATTCCTGTCTTAAATTTAACCAGCTGGTTCAGGTGTTTCAGCATAGAGCCACCACCGGTGAGAACAATACCGGCGCTCAGTTTATCCATGTAGCCGGAATTCTCAATTTCATAGGCGACTGCATCTATGATCTCCTCCATGCGGGACTGGATGATAAAGGCAAGGCTTCGGAAGCTGATTTCCTTGGGTTCCCTTCCGGAAATCCCGGGTATGGTGACGACCTTATCCTCCTGGGCCAAATCGCCCAGTGCGGATCCAAACTGGACCTTCAGCGATTCTGCCTGCCGCTGCAATATGGCACATCCCTCCTTGATATCACGGGTGATTACATTGCCCCCAAAGGGAATCACTGCCGTATGGCGGATCACATCATCATAATAGACCGCCACATCGGTGGTTCCACCCCCAATATCCACCAGGGCCACTCCTGCCTCCTTCTCATCGTCGGTCAGCACCGCAGCACTGGAAGCCAGTGGTTCCAATACCAGTTGCTTCACTTCAAGGCCAACCCTGTTAATACATTTTTCGATGTTCCTGGCCGAAGAGATCTGGCCAATAACAATATGGAAATTGGCTTCTAAACGCTTTCCGAACATCCCAACCGGGTTCTTTACACCGGTCTCATTGTCGACGATATAGCTCTGTGGGAGCACATGGAGGATCTCCTCACCCACATCCACAGGAATCTTGTGCATGTCGTCGATCAGGTTTTGAAGATCATCGCGGGTGATTTCATCGTCGTAGGAATCGCGGTTGATATATCCCCTGTTCTTAACAGACTTGATATGCTGTCCGGCGATACCTACAAAAACTTCATTGAATTTAATTTCCGATTGCTCGATGGCTTCGGAAGAGGTGGATTGAATTGCATTTACGGTCTCATCGATATTCAACACAACCCCGCGTTTAACGCCTTTCGAAGGCGTCTGGCTAATGCCCAGGACTTCCAGTTTGCCCTGTTCATTCAACCTGCCTACCAGGCTTACGATCTTGGTTGTACCGATGTCTACCGCAGCTACAATCTTTTCTTTTGTTGCCATAGTCTTAACGTTTAGTACATATTACTTGATTGGTATATTTCAAATTAATGGTTCTGTAATTATTCCATCCATAAACTGCAAATCCCTGTTGATAAAGCAATTCCAGGTTTCTCAATTTAAGCTCCCACTGCTCCATGCTCCCCATCAGAATTTGATGTGCTCCTACTCTGGGAATCAGTTCATACTCCCCACTGCGATTCACATATAGCTGCACGATCTGTTCACTCCAGAAGGGATGTTCACTTACATAGGTGCAGAAGCGGTGGATCTCTTCAAGCTGTAGGCTTGCCTCTGCACTCTCATCCGGGTCCTCAATGTTTCCCGACACCAGAAAAATATGCGGAACAAACTGGCCTGAAAGCGGGAGTATCTCCCCTTCGGTATCAAGATAGAATCCAGCCTTGCCCTCCGGCATAATCCGTAGTAGTGGAACACGCTGCTCCAGGCGAATCTCCATTCTTCCACTTACATCGGTGCTCACTTCTGCGCCCTTGATATAGGCATTCTTTTCCAGGAGCCTTTCAAGCTCCCTGGTATTGATCTCACGCATTGGGTAGCCCTGCAATTGAAGGCCCTCCGATTGGAACATGGCTCTGATATCCGAATCGGTCA
>QMPQ01000145.1 GCA_003648635.1 Bacteroidota bacterium
CGCAGCTAACAGTTATGGAGCCGGTCACTGTATATGGGATAAGCAAGATGGCAGGTGAACGCTGGTGCGATTACTACTTTAGCAGATATGGGGTGGATGTCAGGAGTATCCGCTATCCGGGTTTGATCTCTTACAAGACCGAAGCCGGTGGTGGCACCACCGATTATGCAGTGGAGATCTATTACGAGGCAATCCGGAAGGGTTGTTATGAGTGCTTCCTCACAAGCGAGACAGCGCTTCCCATGCTCTTTATGCCCGATGCCATCCAGGCCACCATCCAGCTGATGGAGACCGAACGCTCGAAGCTATCCATTCATAGTGCCTATAACCTGGGAGGAATGAGCATTACACCTGACCAGGTCTACCGTGAGATCAGGAAAGAGATTCCGGAGTTTACCATTTCTTACAAACCCGATTTCAGGCAGGCCATTGCCGATACCTGGCCACAGAGTGTGGATGACTCACTGGCAAGTAAGGACTGGGGCTTCAAACAGAACTACGACCTGGAAAAAATGACCGGAATCATGTTAAAAGAGATACGAAACAAACTTAAATAGAAGAAGATGTACGGAAAAATCAAGGAGCACCTGACCAAGGAGCTGGAACAAATCATCGATGCTGGCCTGTTCAAAGCAGAACGCATAATTTCCTCTTCCCAGGAGGCAGAAATTGAACTGGAAAGCGGGGAAAAGGTGCTGAACTTCTGTGCCAACAATTACCTGGGTCTCTCCAATCACCCCGAATTGGTGGAGGCTGCCAAAAATGCCATGGATACACATGGATTCGGAATGTCGAGTGTACGCTTCATCTGCGGAACCCAGGATCTGCATAAATCCCTGGAACAGAAGATCGCCTCCTACTTCGGCACTGAAGACACCATTCTCTATGCAGCCTGTTTTGATGCCAATGGAGGTGTTTTTGAGCCTCTGCTCACAGCCGAGGATGCCATTATCTCAGATTCTCTTAATCACGCTTCCATCATTGATGGGGTGAGGCTCTGCAAGGCCCAGCGTTACCGCTATAAAAACGCCGATATGGAGGATCTGGAACAGCAGCTTAAGGAAGCTCAGTCCCAGCGATTCCGTATTATAGTTACCGACGGGGTCTTCTCCATGGATGGCAATGTGGCACCGGTGGACCGGATTTGTGAACTGGCCGAAAAGTACGATGCCATGGTCATGGTGGATGAATGCCACTCTGCAGGAGTGGTGGGAAAAACCGGCCGGGGCGTTACGGAACTCTTCAAGATAAGGGGGAAGGTAGATATTATTACAGGAACTCTTGGGAAAGCATTTGGCGGAGCCATCGGCGGATTTACCACAGGTCGAAAGGAAATCATCGAGATGCTTCGTCAGCGTTCAAGGCCCTATCTCTTCTCAAACTCTATTCCACCAGCTGTAGTGGGAGCAGGAATCCGGATGTTTGATATGATGGATGAGACCACTGAATTACAGGAGCGTCTCCACCACAATACCAGCTACTTCAATTCAAAAATGCAGGCCGCCGGATTCGACATCAAGCCTACTCAATCGGCCATTTGCGCGGTGATGCTTTACGACGCCAAGCTATCTCAGGAATTCGCAGCCAAACTGCTGGATGAGGGGATTTACGTTATCGGGTTCTACTTCCCGGTGGTTCCACGTGAGCAGGCACGCATCAGGGTGCAGCTCTCAGCTGCCCACACACAGGAGCACCTGGACCGTGCCATTCAAGCATTTACTAAAGTAGGAAAGAAACTGGGCCTTATTGAGTAAGCCTTCGCCTGTTCAGGCCAGCATCTGACAGAACCAGTACAAACATGGCTACCAGGGCAGAAACGATGCCCGTCGAGATATTGACCTGCTTCAAGAAATCCAGGTTGAAATTCAACTGCGGCAATTGCCGCTCCGTCTGGGGCAGCGTAATTCTTGACCCGAACAATTCACCTGAGGGATCGGTATAAAGAACGGCAATCACAATAACCGCTATGATCAGGAGGATGATTATGATACGGCCACCCCTGCCAATCAGTGGTTTGTAAGACAGTTTAAGTGGAACAGCTTCGATCTTATCCATCACTGAAGCAGTAAAGTTTTCCGGAGCAGCTTCCACTCCTGATTCCCTGATTAACTTCGATATGTGAGAATCTCTTTTCATATTATAGAATTGAAGATACTTCAGATTTTAAATTTTCACAGATCACCTGGTACATTTTTTTTCTGGATCTGTGTAGTTTTATCCTGATGTTGCTGCTGCTAAGTCCGGTAACACCGGCAATCTCCTCCAGCGACAATTCATCATAATAAAAGAGGGTAACCACCACTGCATCGGTTTCAGCAAGCGATTCAATGGCCATCTTCAGATACTTGCTTCGCTCCCTGGCAGAGATACTTTCCAGCCCATTCATCTCTCCTTCATCCACCTCTCCTTCGGGAATATCATCCACCAGGTCGATCATCTTCACTTTTTTCCTGATCACAGAGATGCAGTGATTGTAAGCAATCCGGTACAACCATGTAGAGAACTTTGACTTTGCCTGAAAGCTAGCGATGGATCGGTAAGCCTTCACAAAAACATCCTGGGCAGCCTCTTCAGCATCCGCCTCGGAGGTGAGCATTCTTAAGCAAACCGTGTAGATCATATTCTTATGGGCATCTACCAAAGGTCCAAATGCTTCCTTGTCACCACCCTTTACGCGTTCAATCCGGTATTTTATTTCATGGACATCCATGCAAAATATAAGACGCTTGTTTTGGGAAAACGTTACAGGTTATTACAATTTTCTGACTTTTCCAATCTAATGCCTAAGAGAATCCTGACAATTTTATTCAGAATCTTGTAACATGGTGCGAATGGGTGACGTCAAAGAGTCAACAAACAATGTTTAACCAATTCTTACCATTATGAATGAAGATTTCCTTATAGTATTAATTATTTTCGCCGCCATTTTCGGAATTGTGTTTGTGGTGGCCCAGGCCAGGAACCGGGAACGGATGGCCATGATTGAAAAAGGTGTGAGCCCAAAGGACTTTATGACTGAACGCAGGCCTAATTCTTACGGAGTTCTTAAATGGGCCCTTTTACTGGTAGGTATCGGATTCGGACTGTTTATTGGAAGTGTCCTTGAAACCTATACCAGCATTCCTGAGGAGCCAGCCTATTTTGCAGCCGCACTCTTTTTTGGAGGCGCAGGCCTGTTCGCCGCCTTCCTGATAGCTAAAAAGGCAGAAGACAAGTAGTAAAATTGCCCAACTCCCTAAAATCCAGGGCCCTTTCGGAAGAGAGGGTCTTTTTTTTAATAAAAAAAGCCCCCCGAAAAGGAGGGCTCCACACAACAAACAGCGCTTAAAAACTATCCGCATTTGGAATGACCGCAATCTGTACAAATTAAGCAGCCCTCCTGGTAAATGAGGTTTTTAGAATTGCACTCTTCACACTTTTGTCCCGGTTTGGCTTTGGTGCCATTGGGGATATATTTTTTCAATGATCGCAGTACTCCTGCACTCCAGGTGTTGATCGATTCATTATCCAGGCGCAGCGAAGAAATCAGGTTGATGGTATCCACCACAGGCATTCCGTGCCTCAACACACCGGAGATCAACTTGGCGTAGTTCCAGAATTCACTGTTGAACTGATGCGACAGCCCCCCCATGGTCACTTTGTAACCATACTTATCTACATACTGGAAGTCATAGCGCTTGGCACCGTCCTCCCCTTTTATTTTTAATATTTTTCCTTTGGTCACTTTGGAAGGAATGGGGAAGGTATCCTCCTCCTTGCGGCCAGTAAAGATCTCATAAGGTTTGTCGTCCAGTAAACCGACAAAGGCAATCCAGTCTTCTTCGTTGTTTTTAAATCTCAGAATCTCGGCATCCAGTTCTTTGGGACGCTTAATGGGGAACTGAGTGTCCTTATCTGTTTTCTTATCGTTGGCCAGCAATACTCCTGATCTCGAGCCATCACGATAGACAGTCACGCCCTTGCAGCCATTCTCCCAAGCCTTCACATAGAGATCACCCACAAGTTCCTCCTTGGCATCCGAAGGCAGGTTGATGGTAACACTAATGGAATGATCGACCCACTTCTGTATGGCTCCCTGCATCTTTACCTTCTTCATCCAATCCACATCAGTGGAGGTAGCCTTGTGGTAGGGAGACTGCTTAACCAGCTCCTCCACATCACTGTCGCTGAAGTTTTTCACCTCTTCGGAATTCATCCCGTTTACTTCTAACCAGGTCAGGAAGTTGTGGTGAAACACATTGTACTCCTCCCAGCTGTCTCCAACCTCGTCCACGAAGGTCACATTGGCCGCATTGTCGTTTGGATTCACCTTCCTGCGACGCTTGTAAACCGGAAGGAATACTGGTTCAATTCCGGAGGTAGTCTGGGTCATCAGACTGGTGGTTCCTGTGGGAGCGATAGTCAGCAAAGAGATATTCCGTCTTCCATGCTTTTTCATCTCTTCCATAAGACCGGGGTCCTCTTTTCCAAGCCTGTTTACGAAAGGATTGTCTTTCTCCTTATTATAATCGAACACCTCAAAGGGTCCCCGTTCCTTGGCCATGTTGACCGATGAGCGATAGGCTTCAAGGGCAATGGTTTTGTGAACCTCTACAGAAAAGTCAATGGCATTCTCGCTTCCATACTGCAGGCCCAGTGCGGCCAGCATGTCTCCTTCGGCGGTGATCCCAACACCGGTCCTTCTGCCTTCCAGCGCTTTTTTCTTTATATTTTCCCAAAGGCTGATCTCAACTCTTTTGATCTCCTCATCCTCGGGATCTGCATATATTTTATCGAGGATGGCATTCACCTTCTCCAGCTCCAGGTCGATGATATCGTCCATGATGCGCTGGCCCAGACCCACATGTTTGCGAAATTTCTCCCAGTTGAATTTAGCTTCAGGTGTAAATGCTTCCTCTACATAGCTGTAAAGGTTGATGGCCAGCAAACGGCAGCTGTCATAAGGACAGAGGGGAATCTCACCACATGGATTTGTGGAGACGGTCTTGAAACCCTGATCGGAATAGCTGTCAGCCACCGATTCGCGGATGATGGTATCCCAGAACAGGATTCCCGGTTCAGCCGATTTCCATGCATTATGTACAATCTTTTGCCAGAGGGTTCCTGCGTCTATCTTTTTGGTGTGGGTGGGTTCATCTGAATCGATGGGGTATTGCTGGGTGTAAGTAGTTCCCTCAATCACCGCTTTCATAAACTCGTCATTGATCTTTACTGAAACATTGGCTCCGGTCACTTTTCCTGATTCCATCTTGGCATCAATGAAGTGCTCTGCATCGGGGTGCTTCACTGAAATACTTAGCATCAAGGCCCCTCTTCTTCCATCCTGGGCCACTTCCCGGGTAGAATTGGAATAACGCTCCATGAATGGGACAACACCAGTAGAGGAGAGTGCACTGTTCAATACCGGGCTGCCTGAGGGCCTGATGTGACTTAGGTCGTGTCCTACTCCGCCACGACGCTTCATCAACTGTACCTGCTCCTGATCGATTTTCATAATTCCGCCATAGGAGTCGGCCTGGCCATCGTGACCAATCACAAAACAGTTAGAGAGACTGGCAATCTGAAAATTATTTCCTATCCCGGTCATGGGTGAGCCCTGAGGTACGATGTACTTAAATCCTTGCATCAGCTCAAAGAGCTCCTTTTCGGAGAGGGGATTGGGGTATTGTTTCTCAATGCGGCCGATCTCAGACGCCAGCCTTCGGTGCATATCATCGGGAGTAAGTTCATAGATACTCCCCTGGGAATCTTTTAAGGCATATTTGTTCACCCACACCCTGGCTGCAAGTTCATCTCCATTAAAATATTTCAGGGAGGCTTTATAGGCTTCATCAAAACCATAGGTCTGTTTAAGCTTTGCTCTCTCAGATTTTACTGCCCCTTTCTTTCCTTTGAGCGCTTGATCAACAAACATCAGGTTCTTTTGTGGTAATGCCTTTTCTGCCATTCTTTTCTTAAATTTTAATCTTCCGGGGTGTGCGCCAATCTTAAACACACAAATTAGTCAATGAGTTTACGCTTATCAATCCCTAGTTATTAAAAGCTATTAACAACCTTGTAATTAACTATCTATCAGCTTTTTATGAAACCCGCCCTCAAAAACAGAGGGAAAAGGGTCCCCCTTCGCATGTGAAAAAATCACTGATTCTTTTACCAAAAGGTTATGAAAAACGGGGTCCTTAACTGATACAGATTTCGGATTTGAAATTAAGAAGAAATCAAGAGCAGAATGACCAATTTTCATTCCATTTATCAACAAGAAATTAACGTTTTCGCTAACTCAATGAGAGGCAGACAGATGAGAAAAAAAAGAAAAAATCAGCGTTCAAACCCTCTGCATCTTTCTGAATTACTGACATTTACACCTGAACCAGGAATTTTACTCATTTAAACAATCCCACTGTTCATGCGGGATTGCTGATCCTTGTACAAAGTGGAAAAAAAATGCTGAGAGGGTGTTAAAAAAGGGACGCTCCAAAAAAAGGAGCGCCCCCTGGTAAAAAATCAAAGTGTTGCCCGCTTAAAATCTGTAGGCAATGCTGAAGTTCCAGGTAAATCCGTTTCCGAAATAAACCCTGTTGTCCATATTCACACCATTCCATTCAGCTTCCCCGGCTTCGGGGTGAATGTTGGTGTCGGATTCTGAAATAAACTGCTTGTTCAGAATGTTATTGGCATTAAATCTGAAGTTAAGGCTGTTGCGATTCTTCAAATATAACTTGTAGGATACTCCTCCATCCAGCAGTCCGTAGGATGGCAGCTGCAGGGAGCCGGCGTGATCGGGTGCATCAAAACTTTCGGGATCGATGTCCGCATAGAGCCTGTTATAGAAACGATAGTCAAGGTCCACAGAGAGTCCTTTGACAATTTTGTAGGTTCCCAGAAGTCCGAAACTGGTTTGGGCGGCATTTCCCACCTTTACACCGTCCAGGTAGAGAACTTCATCACCACCTCCAATAGGGTTGCGGTCTTCGTCATAGAGACGGGCCACCACATCGCCTCCATAGGTCCAGTTACCAATGGATGCAAATCCACGAATAGAGAGGTTCCGAACGGGCTTGGCTTCAAATTCCAGTTCCACACCGTAATGGTTTTGAGCCACATTCTCATAGAGTGCTACATCATTGCGCTCACCACCATTATCAAAGTCTCCTGACTGACGAATTTGACGATCAGTCCATGCGGTGTAATATGCGTTCAGGTCCACATCCAGATACTGACTTCTGAATCCGTAACCGCCTTCCACACTCAGTACACCTTCATTTCCCACATATTCATTTACATCGTTCTGGTAGTTCAGAAAAAGATCGTCGAAGAAGGGCTGACGGGAGTAGTAACCTGCATTCACAAATACATTGTGATTGTCGGTGAGGTTATAGTTGGCTCCGGCCTTGATATTGTATCCGGGATGACGCAGCTTTTCAGAAACCTGCTCGTTAGGATCGGAGTAGGACATATAGTCGAAACGCTGGTAGGATTGGGTAGATACTGCAGCCTGAACAAAAGTAGAGAGTTTATTCGTTTTGTATTCCAGCTGACCGAATGCACCCATATAAGAGATACGCTCAGTATTGAAATAGTCCAACCTATCATAGTCCTCGCTGTTTCTGTTGGTCCAGAACATATATGGACTTGCCCTGTGCTCCTGGGTATAAACCTGGCCACCTGGGTACTGCTCCTGGAATCCGTCACCATTGTAATTGTCATCCCAGTATCCATCTAATCCCCAGAGGTTATCTACCAGCCTGAAGTGCTGACCATAATAAGTTCTTAAGTCAGTCCCCAGGTTAAAGGAAAGATTCTCGTTGATCTCGTGGCTATAGTTGACCACGGCACCCAGCCACCTGTGCATGTTCATGGAGGCCCGACGAACAGCCGCTCCATCACCATAGGAACCAATGGTCCTGCCAGGAATGTGCCAGTCCTCTGAACCATCGTTAACAATGGCCCTGTTATTGGCTTCAATCTGGTCAAAGTCCAATTGTCCATCTGCATCATAGGTGTAGTATCCGGTACCATACCCACCGGTTCCTCCACCTGATCCGGTGGATCCGTAAATTACTGTGGAGAGCGAAGACTTATCGCTGATGAACCAATCCCAGTTCAGGTTGGCTACCGGCTTGTGGTAGAAATTCTCGCGCAGGGAATAAACCTCACCGTTTTTGTAGCCCCAGTTGCTATTATAGCGCTGCTCTTCATTGGTGATATCACCATCACCATCCCTGTCATAAGAGCTCAGGTTCTTGGTGTAGTTCTGATAGTGCCACTGTGGAGCACCCGTCATAGAAAAGTTGAATTGATGCTTTTCAGAAGGCTTGTAACCTACAGAAAAGAAGTAGGTCTGGCCCTGGCCATTGTTACCGTCATTATAACCATTACCCTGCCAGTGAGAAAGCAGGATGCTGGCGCCCCAACCGTTTTCACCCATTCCTGTGGAGTAGCTGCCCACATACTTCATGTAACCGTCATTCCCAACCATGGCGCTCAGGCGTCCGCCAGAAGCCATATCGGTTGCTTTAGTAACCACGTTGATGGTAGCACCCACTGATGAGATAGCCAACTTGGAGGATCCGAGTCCCCGCTGAATCTGAACTGCAGTAGCAATTTCAGAAAGTCCCTGCCAGTTTGACCAGTATACCTTGCCGTCTTCCATACCGTTTACTGGCTGGCCATTAAACAGTAGTGCAAGGTTTTCCTGTTCAAAACCTCTGATATTGATCCTTGAGTCTCCATAACCGCCTGCCTGACTTCCAACATAAACGGATGGAGTGTTTTTCATGATATCGGGGAATTCCTGGTTCCCTGTTTTGGCTATGATTTCGGGAAGTTTGATGGTGGAAACGGCCACGGGAGTCTCCCGGTCCTTTGCCACGTCAATTACGCCATAACCTGTAACCACGACCTCGTCCATGGAAGTGGCATCAATCACAAGAGTCACATCCCCAATCCCTGTAGCTGAAGTAAGATTGAAAGGAATGGTCTGTGGTTTATACCCCAGGAATGAGATAACAACTTCACCGGTCTGGGCAGTCGTAGTCAACTCAAACGCTCCTTCCGAATTGCTTATGGTCCCATTGGTGGTTCCTGCTTCAACGATATTTGCACCGGGCAAGGCCCCTTCCGATTCTTCGTCTAATACTGTTCCCCTCAGTACTCCCTGACCCATTACAGCCATGGAAACTGCCACAACTGCCAGTGAGAGTACTAATCTTTTCATTTTTTTCATAGAGTTTAATTTTTAATTATGGAATGCGAATTTATATGAATACCTGTATAATCAGATTATGTATACATTAAGAAATATTGAGATTTAACATCAGCTTGTTTAGTTCCACGAAATTAGAAAGAATTAGCTGCACCAAA
>QMPQ01000146.1 GCA_003648635.1 Bacteroidota bacterium
AGCTACTTCAGCCATCGGAAGTATTATGGGCCCGGAAATGAAAAAAGAAGGATATGATGAGAATTTTAGTGCGGCTGTCAACATCACCTCGGCAACCACAGGCCTCACCATCCCTCCTAGCAATATCCTGATCATTTACTCACTGGCCAGTGGTGGAGCCTCCATCACTGCGCTCTTCCTGGCCGGATATATTCCTGGTATTCTAACGGGTGTGGGCATCATGCTGGTGGCTATGTCGATGATGGTACTTAAAAACAAAGGGCTTAAAGGACTGGCCAGTGTACTGGGAAAAGTGCTGCTAGCCTCCGTGATCCTGGTTGGGGCAGGAATAGGAATGAAAGTTGTGCACGGAGCTTCTGTCCAGGCTTTTAAGGGAGTGTTGTATGGTTTGCTGCTACTTTTCCTGGCCTTCTCAGTATACAAATCTGCCACCAACTGGACCTTTTTCAAATTCGCCTTTAAGAAGTTTATAGATGCCTTGCCCTCCTTGCTTCTACTTGTGATTGTGATCGGTGGAATCGTGGCAGGATTCTTCACTGCTACTGAGGCCTCAGCAGTGGCTGTTCTCTATGCACTGATCCTTGCCCTCCTTTATAAGGAAATTACAGTCAAGGATCTGCCGGCTATCATCCTGAAATCGGTCCGAACCACCTGTATTGTCCTCTTACTGGTAGCCACAAGCATCGGTATGTCATGGATCATGTCCTATGAAAATATTCCGCAGAATGTAAGTAGCGGACTGTTGGGCCTAAGCGATAACCCTGTTGTGATCCTTCTGGTAATCAACCTTATCCTGCTCTTTGTAGGAATCTTTATGGATATGACACCAGCTGTACTGATCTTCACCCCCATTTTCCTGCCCATAGTCACTGCCCAGCTGGGAATGAATCCCATACATTTTGGGATTATTATGGTGCTGAACCTCTGTGTCGGAATCTGTACGCCACCAGTGGGGTCGGTACTCTTTATTGGATGCAGTGTGGCAAACCTGAAAATTGAACAGGTAATCAAACCTTTGTTGCCCATGTTTATCATTATGATTGTAGTGCTGATGCTGGTTACCTATATCCCCTCCCTGAGCCTCTGGCTGCCCAATCTTTTGATGAAGTAAAATTTAGTTAGCGTATTTTTTACGTTTACTTTGTTTTTGACTTTTATCTTTCCTAATTTAGCCGCATGAATCAAAGCGGAAGAAACATCAATCCCCATATTTCAGTGGATTGTGTAATCTTTGGATTCAGTACAAATCAACTGAAGGTTTTACTAATCAGGAGAGCCTTCACAGAATCCTCAGGAAAGCACATCAATGATCACAAACTTCCTGGCGACTTTATTACACTTAATGAGGATCTTGACCTGGCCGCGTCCAGGACACTGGAGGAGTTGACAGGATTAAAAGATATCTATCTGCAGCAGTTTATCTTCCTCGGCAAACCCGATCGTATCTCCAATCCAATGGATATCGAATGGCTCAACGCAACTACCGGGCATAAGATACAAAGGGTGGTCACTGCAGCCTACTTCTCCCTGATAAATATAACAGACACTAACAGCGCATTTGCAATCAAGAACAACGCGACCTGGATCGACGTGAAACAGGTACCCAATCTTGCTTTTGATCACGGCACCATAATATGCACGGGGCTTGCTCACCTGCAGCTTGCCTTGCGAAACGAACCCATTGGCTTTGAATTGCTCCCTGAAAAGTTTACCATCAGGGAACTGCAAACCCTCTATGAGGTGATCCTCGATTGTACCCTGGATAACCGGAACTTCAGGAAGAAAATCCTGAAGTCGTCCTATCTGGTCCAACTTGAGGAGAAACAACGAGGGGTGGCTCACAAACCCGCCTACTACTATAGCTTTGATAGGAAGATATACGAAAAACATAAAAAGGAATCCCTTGGTTTCAATTTCTAACATTTTGACTATTAACTTACTAACATACAAACTACTAACTTTACCCATATGTACTTACTTGGATATGACGTAGGAAGCTCTTCGGTTAAAGCAAGTCTGATCAATGCAGAATCAGGCCGCTCCGTGGCCTCGGCTTTCTACCCCAAAAAAGAGATGAAGATTGCTGCGCCCAAACCCGGTTGGGCCGAGCAGGACCCGGATCAATGGTGGAGCAACCTTATGCTTGCCACCAATGATGTAATGCAATCTGCAGAGATCGATCCATCCTCCATTAAATCCATTGGCATCGCCTACCAGATGCATGGACTGGTGCTGGTGGATAAGGATTACAACTTGCTCAGATCGTCCATCATCTGGTGCGACTCCCGGGCGATTTCTCATGGTGATCATGCCATGGAAAAAATTGGTCAGGACCGTTGCCTTTCCCACCTGCTCAATTCACCGGGAAACTTCACCGCCTCCAAACTAAGCTGGGTCATTATGAATGAGCCGGAGATCTACGAAAAGGCATACAAATTCATGCTGCCGGGTGACTATATTGCCATGAAACTGACGGGAGAAATCTCTACCACGATATCCGGACTGTCGGAAGGGATCATGTGGGATTTCCAGGAGAATTCACTGGCTGACTTCCTTTTGGAGTATTACGGCATTCACCAACACCTGGTGCCCGATATTGTTCCCACATTTTCGGAGCAGGGGCGTCTCTCCTCAGCCGCTGCTGAAGAACTCGGACTGGTACCAGGAATCAAGATCGCTTACCGTTCAGGCGATCAACCCAACAATGCATTTTCACTGAATGTATTGAATCCCGGGGAAATAGCAGCCACCGCAGGAACATCAGGGGTGGTATATGGTGTAAGCGATGAGGTAAAATATGATCCCCTAAGCCGGGTTAACACTTTTGCCCACGTGAACCACAGTCCGGAACTCAACAGGCTGGGTGTACTGCTCTGTATCAATGGATGCGGCATCCAGTACTCCTGGCTAAGACAGCATCTGGCCCAGAGGGAGATGAACTATCCGGCCCTTAACGACCTGGCCATGGAGGCGCCCATAGGCTCGGACGGACTGCTGATGTTACCTTTTGGAAACGGGGCCGAGCGTATGTTAGGAAATAAGGATGCGGGAGCAACGATTAAAAATATAAATTTCAACATTCATAACAGCTCCCACCTGGTCCGCGCAGCCCAGGAAGGAGTTGCATTTGCCATGCACTATGGAATGGAAATCCTGAAGGAGATCGGGATTAATCCCACCGTTATCAGGGCAGGATGGGCCAATATGTTCCTGAGTAAAATCTTCCGTGAGACCCTGGCTGAAATTTCAGGAGCCACCATTGAACTATACGACACAGACGGTTCCATCGGAGCAGCCAATGGGGCCGGAATTGGATCAGGAATCTTCGGCTCCTTTGAGGAAGCCTTTGAGAACCTGAACAGAAGGATGGTCGTGGAACCAACAAACACTAATTCAGAACAGTATACGGAGGCATACAGCCAATGGAAAGCAATCCTTGAGAAATGCATTACGGGATAAATTAGATCTTATATAAACTATTAAACAGAATAAAATGGACTACTTATTAGGTAAGAAGGAGTATTTCCCGGGCATCGGGAAAATTAAATTCGAAGGCAGGGAATCGGACAATACAATGGCCTTTAAATTCTATGATGAGAACAAGGTAATTGCTGGTAAAAGCATGAAAGAACATCTTCGTTTTGCTGTTGCCTACTGGCATACCTTCTGTGGAACCGGAGAGGATCCCTTCGGACCGGGAACCCAGCGATTCCCATGGGCAAATGGCGGCAACGCCATTGAACGTGCCAAAAACAAGATGGATGCTGCATTTGAATTTTTTACTAAGATTGGAGCAGCACACTACTGTTTTCACGACATCGACGTGGTTTCAGAAGGTGACTCTGTAAAGGAATACGAATCAAATATGCAGACCATGGTCGAGTACGCCAAGCAGAAGCAGGCCGAGTCGGGGGTTAAGCTGCTATGGGGTACTGCCAATGTCTTTTCCAATCCACGATATATGAACGGGGCTGCAACGAATCCAGATTTTAATGTGCTTCCATGGGTGGCCACTCAGGTGAAAAACGCCCTGGATGCCACTATTGCATTGGGTGGGGAAAACTACGTTTTCTGGGGTGGACGCGAAGGCTATATGTCCCTGCTGAATACCGAAATGAAACGTGAGCAGGAGCATCTGGCCAAATTTCTGCATATGGCCAAGGACTATGCACGCAGCAAGGGATTCACAGGTCCCTTCCTGATCGAACCTAAACCCATGGAGCCCACCAAACATCAGTATGATTTTGATACCGCCACAGTGATCGGATTCCTTCAGAAATATGGTCTGGCTGGCGATTTCAAGATGAATATTGAGGTAAACCATGCCACCCTGGCAGGACACACCTTCCAGCACGAATTGCAGGTAGCTGTTGACAACGGGCTGTTCTGCTCCATCGACGCCAACAGGGGTGATTATCAGAATGGCTGGGATACGGACCAGTTTCCTGTGAATCTCTATGAACTTGTGGAATCCATGCTACCCATTGTGGAAGCTGGAGGATTTACCACAGGTGGAATCAACTTCGATGCCAAGACCAGGCGCAACAGCACCGATATGGAAGACATCTTTATCGCCCATATTACCGGTATGGATGTTTTTGCAAGGGCCTTTGAGATCACCCTGGAAATGCTGGAAAAGTCAGCCTTTAAGAAGATGAAAGCTGATCGCTACTCCTCTTTTGACAGTGGAGAAGGTGCGAAGTTTGAGAAGGGAGAGTTGAACCTGGAACAGCTGAGCGCCCTTGCTAAAGCCAATGGAGAACCCCAACAGATCTCAGGAAAGCAAGAACTCTACGAGTCCATCATCAATCAATATATTAAATAGAGAGCATGAGCTTACCTACCTCAACCCGTTCCATCTCCCCGCTAATTTTTTCCTTAACGCTGGTTGCCGCGCTGGGCGGACTTCTGTTTGGATATGATACAGCTGTTATCAACGGTGCCACCAATGCCCTCAGGCAATTCTTTATTACGCCGCTTGAGACCGATCCGGCTCTGGCCACAGCCACAATTATCCAGTTCAAAGGGATTGTTACCATTTGTCTGGCAATCATAGTTGCATTTATTACCAGTTTTATTATCAAGCTGTTTGGAAAGAAAAAAGGCCTCTTTATCAGCGGGATTTTGTGGCTTGTGGGCATCGTTGTTCTCTATTTCTTCTTTTTAAGGGGCGAAAATGTACTCACCGAGGGACTGGGCAACTCCATCAAAGGATTCACCATCTCCAGTGCCCTGGTGGGCTGCATTATCGGTGGATCCCTGGGAGGATATATCAGTCAGAGTATTGGCCGGAAAAAGGGACTCATCATCGCTGCCATCCTCTTCCTTATCTCCGCACTGGGATCAGCAATGCCCGAGAAGCTCAACTTTATGGGACTGGCCACCATCAGCTCCTTTATCTTCTACCGGGTTCTTGGAGGTATTGGTGTGGGACTGGCTTCCATGCTTTCGCCCATGTACATTGCTGAGATTGCCCCGGCCAATGTTAGAGGTAAACTGGTTTCATGGAACCAGTTCGCCATTATCTTTGGTATGGTGGTGGTCTATTTTGTGAACTACTTCATTGCCAGGGGACAGGCAGCTGATTGGATCAATGCCACAGGCTGGCGCTGGATGTTCGGCTCTGAAACCATACCTGCAATTCTCTTCCTGATCCTGCTCTTCTTTGTACCTGAATCGCCCCGTTTCCTGTTACTGAAAAAGAAGGACAACGAAGCATTGGCCCTGTTAAAAAGGATCAATCCGGGCACGGCCAACCAGGTATTCTCGGATGTGAAACTTTCACTGAAAGAGAAACGAGCCCCCTGGTTATCCTTCGGTGGACTAATTATTGTAATCGGGATCCTGCTCTCGGTCTTCCAGCAATTTGTGGGTATCAACGTTGTTCTCTACTATGCAGGGGATATATTCAGAAGCATGGGATCGGGAAATGACTCCTCTTTGGTGCAGACCATCATTGTGGGTATTGTCAACATGGCCTTTACCGTAGTTGCCATTCTAACGGTCGACAAGTTTGGCCGTAAGCCACTGATGATCTTCGGAGGTATCGCCATGGGGGTAAGCATGCTTGCCCTGGGGCTCTCCTTCTACCTGGAAAAAATGGGAATCCTTACGCTAATCTTCATGCTCACTTACACCGCTGCCTTTGCCATGAGCTGGGGACCAGTAACCTGGGTATTGCTATCGGAGATTTTCCCCAACAGCATCAAGGGAGCCATGTCCATTGCCGTAGCCTCCCAGTGGGTTGCCAACCTGGTGATCTCCTGGACCTTCCCCATGATGAACGAAAGCTCCATCCTCACCAGGCTTTTCAGTCATGGCTTCTCCTACTGGATCTACGGTCTGATGGGATTCCTGGCAGCCTGGTTTGTATTCAGACTTGTACCTGAAACCAAAGGGAAGACTCTGGAGGAAATAGAAGGTATCTGGAAACGTTAGATGTTAGATGTTAGAGTGTTAGAGTGTTACAAAATTGTAAGTTAGAGATATGAAAAAAATAAACCTGTTAATAAAAACGAGCCTTGTGGCTCTTTCAACTATGGCTCTTTTTAGCTGTGCAGAAACATCAGAACCTGCAGAAACCCTGAGATTCTATGTGGGATCGTCCAAGGGAGATCTCTCCCACTCCATCTACCTTTGTGAACTGAATCCAGTGATGGAGACTTTTGCGGTAGTAGACTCTTTTGCAGGTGCCAATGGGGGGTCATACCTGGACCTAAGTCCGGAAGGCTTATATCTTTATGCAATCAATCAGGACAACTGGAGTGAAAACAGTCAACACACTACAGTGACTTCTTTTGCTATTGAACCAGCGAGCCTGGGTCTGAAACTCATTAATAGTCAATCCAGTGAAGGTTCCGGTATCTGTCATATTCACTGCAGTGCAGAAGGCAATTATATCTTTGCGGCTAATTATGGTAGTGGACATGCTACAGCTCTTCCGATGAAGGAGAACGGGGAAATTACAGTTGCCAGTTCTGTGGTAATTGGAGAAGGATCTGGCCCGGTGGAGAGTAGGCAAGAGGGTCCCCATGCCCACCAGGTAATGCTGGACCCCGGACAAAAATTTCTCCTGGTTCCCGACCTGGGCACCGATAAAGTTTTCATTTATGCTTTTGATTCGAATAGTGGTATTCTAACACCTAATCCGGCACAGGCATACTTTGAACTGGCCCCTGGAGCAGGTCCGCGCCATCTTGCCTTTCATCCCGATGGTTTATCACTTTACATTGTCAGTGAACTGAGCTCTACCATTACAGCCTGCACCTACAACAGTACCGATGGAACCATCTCTGAGATAAATACCCTGAGCACCGTAGAAGAGTCACACGAAGGAATGAAGTACCCGGCAGCTGTCAGGGTTCACCCCAACGGCAGATATGTTTACGCCTCCACAAGGGGCGAGAATAGTTGCATCTCCACCTTTGAGATTAACCAGGACGGCTCGCTAACCCGCGTCCAGGTGATGGAGCAAGTGCCAAACTGGCCCAGAGATTTCAACCTGGACCCTTCCGGAAAAATAATGCTGGTGGCTGGAGAGCGCTCCGATGACATCAGGCTCTACCTTATAGATTCAGAAACCGGCTTCCTTGCTGAAACAGAAAGCCGGGTACAAGTCCCTGCTCCTGCCTCTATACTATTTATCCAACAGGACTCAAAAGAGCTTTAGGATACACAGTTTCTACCTTTTCACTCTGGCATTGCCCTGCCAGATGCTCCAGATCTGCTCCTCATCGGCAGGTTGGGCGTAGTCAGTTTCCAGGGTGGCAACCAGGGCTCCGCTGGCCCATCCAAACTGAATCCACTTTTCAGCTTCCCATCCTTTCAGAATGGCATAAAGCATGCCACTAACAAAGCCATCGCCACCGCCAATACGATCATATACATAGATTTCCCGAGGCTCCACAACATGCCAGTTATCATTCTCCGAGATAATTCCACCCCACATATGCATATTGGCATGAATTACCTGCCGAAGGGTTGTTGCGTAGACCGATACATGGGGGAAAGCCTCCTTCACGCGATTGATCATCCCTTTGAATCCATCTATTTTAGCAGCCAGATCCTTGCCACCGGCTTCAGGGCCTTCAATGCCCAGACAGAGCTGGAAATCCTCTTCGTTTCCAATTAGAATATCGGAGATTGATGCTATCTCATGAAAAATTTCATGAAGCTCTTTCTCCCTCCCCTCCCAGAAGGAGGCCCTGTGATTCAGGTCAAAGGAAATTCGTGTTCCATATTTTTTTGCTGCTCTGGCTATCTCCAGGCAAAACTGACTGGTCTCTGCTGAAAGGGCCGCAATCAGTCCGCTTAGGTGTACAATCTGTGTGCCCTCCTTCCCAAAAATCCGATCCAGATCAAAATCCTTAACATTCAGGGTTCGTCCCACCTCACCAGCACGATCGTTATGCACCCTGGGTCCACGCGATCCAAAACCAGCTTCAGCAATATTGATCTGGTGACGGTAGCCCCAGGGATTTCCCTGCTCCAGCTCCGGTCCTTCATAATCCATATGCCGGCTGGCCAGGTTGTCCTTGATCTTCCGTGCAATGGGACTCCCTTTTACAAAGGTGGTAAGAATTTTTACCGGAAGTCCCAGGTAGGAGGCAGTGCTCCCCACATTGGACTCTGCACTGGTGGCATCCATCCTGAACAGTTCGGTGCTGTGAACGGGCTGACCATTAAACGGAGTGATCCGGATCCCCATACTGGTGGGAATAATCAAGGCATATTCGGCATCTGTCCTGAGTTCCATTTTCCTTAGGTATTTACTGTGAACAAAATCGAAAGCTTAAAAATACTAATTCAATTTCAGCTCTCTAGAGATTAAATGTATAATTTGAAAGATCCAGGGTATCACCCATCTCCACCTGAAGCTCCTGTAGTTTTCCAAACAAGATCTTTACCCGCTCCTTCTGTGCCCTTGCCCCGGCCAGGTTGTGCTGCTCCGACGGATCATTGATCAGATCAAAGAGCTTGATCACACCGGCTTTGGGATAAACGATTAGTTTGAAATCGTCAACCCTTATCATCCGCTGCAAATCCATATAGGCGCCATATATTTCCGGGTAAGAGGACTCCGCCTGCTTTCCTTCAATCTTTGGTCGGAGGCTGTTGAATTCAACCCACTCTGGCACTGTACCCCCGGCATACTCAATGGTGGTAGGCATAATGTCCTGCAGATAGACTTCCATATTTTTCCTTTTGCCCTTAGGAATATCCGGTCCCACTACTATCAGGGGGGGGCGCATACTATGATCATA
>QMPQ01000147.1 GCA_003648635.1 Bacteroidota bacterium
ATATTCATTATAGAAATCCCGGGCATCATTCAGGTTTGAAAGTTCACCCACCAGTGCAAATCCGTTGGTTTGTCCGGGCGTATTAAAGCTGGACAACTCTATGGTTTCTTGTCCATCAAGCACCCTGGTCCCTTCGTTAATGATGTCGGGATGGGGATCTTTTTCAAAAGGATACCTGTAAAACTCACTATCTTCATAAGAATATCCAAACAAATAATAGCTTTCGGCCAGATACTTCTCCGAACTCAACCTGAATTCGCCCGTTTTGTCCGGACCGAATAACATTTTACATCCTGCTGATGTCAAAATCAGCGCCAGCAACAACACATATCTGTATCTCATCTTCACTTTCTTTATATTGTTAAAAGGCAGCCATCAAAAGGTCAATGTCCTTTGAAGGTATTCCAAGCTTCTGGCCAATGGCTTCACTGGTCAAAATACCATTATATATATAGACTCCTTTCCTCAGGCCCACATTCTCTTTTAAATGCCTACTCGTTGTACCTAAGGCGCCAAGCCCCAGTATCACGGGGGCAAAGACATTGCTTATTGCAATGGAGGCGGTGCGCGCCACCCTGGAAGCAATATTAGGCACGCAGTAGTGTATGACACCGTGCTTGACAAAAACCGGATCAAGCTGGGTACGTAGCTCAGAGGTTTCAATAGATCCCCCGCGATCAATACTTATATCGATGATCACCGATCCTTTTTTCATTTCCTTCACCATTTCCTCTGTGATAAAATATTCTGGCTGTCCCTCATCCTTTCTAATGGCTCCAATGACCACATCGGCCGATCTGAGTGCCTTTAAGATGACCTTCGGGTGAAACATGGAGGTAGGGATCGACTGGCCCACAGCCGCTTGTAAGCGGCGCAGCCGATGCAGAGAGTTATCAAAAACCTTGACTTCCGAGCCTACTCCTTTGGCTGCTCTTACTGCATATTCGGCAACTGTTCCTGCTCCCAGGATCACAACTTCAGTGGGAGTAATTCCTGTAACCCCACCCAGCATAACCCCTTTGCCTCCCCGCTGATTGCTCAGGTACTCGGCAGCAATTAGCATACTGGTTGTGCCTGCAATGGCACTCATACTTCTAACAGCCGGGTAACAATTGTGTTCATCCTGAATCTTTTCAAAGGCAATGGCAGTCACCTTCTTTCTTATCAAACTCCTGATGTAGCTCTCTTCACAATGTGTAAATACCTGAAAGGAAGAAAGCAAAACCTGTCGCTCCTTCATCCAGCCGATCTCATCTTTGGTCGGGGGACTAATTTTCAGAATAACGTCGCTTTCCCGAAATACCTCCTCCCGTTTGTCGCATATAAACCCACCTCGTTCAGAGTAGTCTGTATCAAGGTAATTAGCTCCTTTTCCTGCACCCGACTCCAGCATTACTTCATGTCCGTACCCGATAAGAATTTCCACTGCTTCGGGAGTTAAGGGTACCCGGCTCTCCACCTTGTGATTTTCTGAAGGAATCCCTATTTTCAGACTTTTTTGTTTGTTCCCTACCTCCAGCGTCTCCTCCTGGGGCATTAAGCCCTCCTTTTGAATGCTAAATGCAGCTGATCGTTTGTTTTCCATTGTTCCTTCTGTTAATGGGGTAGCCTAAAATAAGATAATTCGTCAGCAATGTCAATTTTTGAATGAACAGACTATTAGAATTGTATCAACCTGGCTTCGTTTTCACCAATCACAATGTTCACCCAGAGCGCATCATCGGGAATCAGGTTTCGGGCCTTTTCGGGCCACTCAATAAAACACAAGGCCCCGGAAAAGAAGTACTCTTCATAGCCCATGTCAAAAAGCTCTTCCTGTGTTTCAATCCTGTAAAGGTCAAAATGAAAAATGGAGTTCCCTGCCGGAGTAAAGTACTCATTGACCAGTGAAAAGGTGGGACTGTTTATTTCAACCTGAACACCCAGTCTGCGACAAAGGGCCTGGATAAAGGTGGTCTTTCCGGCTCCCATTTCTCCTGAAAAGGCAATGACAACATGTTCCCCGGCCAACTCTAAAAACTGAGCGGCTGCAGAGTCGAGCTTCTGCAAAGATGAAATGGGAATAGTTCTCATATTACCTGATTGGAGATAAGATGGCCAGAGGAATCAGCATCTCCTCCATGGAGATTCCCCCGTGCTGGAATGTGTTCCTGTATAGATTTACAAAATGGTTGTAGTTGTTGGGATACACCAGGTAGTCATTGTTCAGTGCAAAAATGTAGCTGGTGGTAATGTTAGTTCTGGGCAGGCGAACATGTTCCGGTTGAAGCACCTCGAATACCTCCTTCTTATTATAGTTCAGGTTCCTGCCCTGCTTATAGCGAAGGTTGACTGATGTTTGCCTGTCGCCTATCACCTTCCTTGGATCATTTACCCGTACAGCACCATGATCCGTGGTAATAACCACTCGGATATCATGCTGGTTCAGCTGTTTCAAAAGATCATAGAGATAGGAGTGCTGAAACCAGCTTTTAACCAGCGAACGGTAAGATGCCTCATCATAGGCCAGCTCCCTGATCATTTCTATCTCGGTGCGGGCATGCGAAAGCATATCCACAAAATTGTAAACAACAACATTAAGGTCATAATTGAGCAGGTCACTGTAGTTCTCTACCAGTTTCTTCCCGGCCCTCTGGTTGCTGATCTTCTCATAATTAAAGGAAGCTCCAATGCCAAGCTTCTGTAGTTGCATCCTGCAAAGCTCCTCTTCATTAGCATTTTTACTTCCTTCGTCATTCTCATCGATCCAGAGCTCGGGAGTTTGCCGTTGAATCTCTCCAGGCATCATCCCTGCAAACATGGCATTTCTGGCATACTGGGTGGACGTGGGTAAGATGCTTGAAAAGATGATCTCATCATCGCATCTGTAAAGGTCGTTCATTTCCTGCTCAATAATTTTCCATTGATCGTAGCGGAGATTATCGATCAGAATCACCATCACCTTCCCCTGGTCCAGCAAAGGAAACACCTTGTTTCCGAATATCCCGGGTGAAAGCAGGGGCGGGTCATGACCCTCGCCTGAGAACCAGGCTTCATAATTTTTACTAATATATCTTGCAAACTCCTTATTGGCTTCTGTTTTTTGCATACTCAAAACCTCTTCCATCCCCCCGCTACCACCTATATCAAATTCCCGTTCCCAGAAAACAAGTCGTTTGTAGATATCCGTCCAGTCACTGAAGCTTGAAGCTGAATTAATCTGCATTCCAATCTGGCTGAACTGAGACTGGTAACTGGAAGTCGTTTTCTCAGTAACCAATCTTTTGGTATCAATGTTTTTCTTAATCGTCAGAAGGATCTGCTTGGGATTCACAGGTTTAATCAGGTAATCAGAAATCATGCCCCCAATGGCCCCATCCATGATATCCTCCTCTTCACTTTTGGTAATCATGACCACCGGGGTAGAGGGAGTGATGGTTTTGATCCGCTCCAGCGTCTCCAGTCCGGATAGGCCCGGCATATTTTCATCCAGAAAGATCAGATCAAAATCATGTCCCTCAACCAGGCTCAGCGCATCGGCTCCATTGGCCGCTGTAGTCACCCTGTAATCCCGTTCTTCCAGAAAGAGGATATAGGGTTTCAGAAGGTCAATTTCATCATCTGTCCAAAGAATATGTATTTGCCTGCTCATTCTTCTTGTTTTAAATAATGTTTCAGGTAAAACAAATAGTAGGGTGTAAGTTCCTTCCTTTCTGTCAGCGTTACAAAATTAGCCTCGGAAATGATCATCATTCTGTACAGGGATGGTGGAATCTCCTGAAGGACAGTATCGCGGTTCTCTTCTATGTCGCGGAGATACCTGGAGGCTCCCTCAGCATTATTAAATAGCTTCACAACCAGGGTATTGTATGAATCAAGCATCTCCATTTGATCAATGGAGAGATCGTACTGATTAAAATGGTCCAGGTTGTGGTTCAGCAGGTCAAAACTAACCTGATTCACATTTTGACTGACATGGATGGCCAGGAGGAAATAGTGCTCCTGGGTGGAATCAGGGGCTGCATAAATAATCTCGGCCTCGGCTGCCTGATCAGCCTCTTTTATCTCAGGAAATTCCATGAACATATAGTCAATAATTTCCTGAGCCTGAAGACCTTCCTCGCTTGAAGGATGTTGGGCGATCAAGGTGTCAAGTGCCACTTTCATTGCCTCATTTCCATCCAGTGCACCCAGTGCCACGGCACGTAAATACTGAAACTTGGGAATCAGGGGATCGTCCGGATAGAGAACGAAAGCACTATCGGCGCCGACAATTACTCCGTTATAGCTCTGCTGCTGATAGAGTGTATATAGCCCTTCATAGTAACGCACGACCTTCATCTCTTCATCTTGCAGCTCCTGCAGGTAATTGGGATTATTTAAGAGCATGGCATAATGCGACTCAGGGTAGAGAAGGGAGAGCTGACTGGAATAATATTGTGCATCTGTTGGCTTCTGGATATTGTTATTTAATTCGTAAAGGTAATAATGGACATGTGCACCATGTTCCGTCTGGGGATATCGACTGATCAGCTCTTTAAAAGCTATAATCGACTCGTTATAGTCTAATAACTGCTCCTTATAGATTACTCCCATATTAAAAAGGGCCAGTTCCAGCCTTTCATCGGATATCTTCATGCTTGAATCGTTCAGTGGGATATCCACAAGGTAAAACTCTCGAGATTTATTATCTAACACAGGTACACTGCTTTCTCCCTCCAGCGTGTCTGTAACACTCCCTTCCACCTGGTTTACTTCGGAAAGTGTCCGCCTACTTTTTCTTCTCCAGTTGTCCTCCAGTGTCCGCTCCCCCCATTTCATCCTGAACTCGGGCTGACCAAAACTTTTGGCATTCAGGTTATAAAAATACCACTGGCCTCCCTGCTGGCCTCCTGCTCCTCCCTGAGTCTGATTATTGCCATAAAGCATGGTCTGGTTAAAAGCCATATCCTCCATGGCCTGTTGTTCGGCCAGGCGCGCCTGCTCTTCCTCTATTTTAACCTGCTCAATGATTCCATCGATAATAACCAGCCTTTGCTCTTCGGGTAAAGCTGCCAACATCTGTACGCTATCCTCCAGTTCATAGGTGGAGACATTGTAAACCAGGTTGTCCAAACTTGCCGAAAGTGACGCCAGTCCGGCATAACCGGGATAATCAACATCCAGAAAGGAGACCGCCGAATCATAATAAGTTGCAGAAAGTATATAGTCGGGAGTCTCGTAATAGATCTCTGCCAGTGTAAGGGAGGAGAATCCTTTCTGATACTGATTACGTATGCTGGTTGATACTGACAACTGATAGTATTCAATGGCCTTTTCCCGCTGTCCCTCCTCCATGGCAATGTTGCCAAGTGCAAAGTATATCTGATCCAAATATTCCACGTTCTTGCTGTCTTTCAGCATTTTTCTGAGTAACTTCTTCAGGTCATCGCTGTTTGCCCCGCCCGTTTCATAAACCTCGGCCATGCTCACCCGGGCATTAAATGCCATTTCATAAGGCGGACTATACCTTGTTACTCGCTTGTACTTTTCATAAGCCAGGTTGTTCTGTCCGGATTCTTCATAGAGTTGTGCCAGGATGTAGGTATACCTGATCTTATCCTCCTTACTAATTCCGCTTTGTCCCATGGCCAGCTCCAGCTGGTCAGCGGCAGGGTAGTAATCCTGGCCTTTCAGGTAAAACTGTGACCTGGTGCTATAGTAGTCAAGGAGATAATCCTTCGGAAGGGAAGTCTCATCAGCGAGAGCCATCAGAATCCGTTCAGCCTCCCTCTCCTCACCAATCATGATATAAGCACGACTCAGCCAGATCATGGCCAGGTAACGAATCTCCTCTTCGGGAAAGGTGACCAGCACATGTTTAAAGGTTTCAGAGGCCAGGAAGAACTCTCCCTGGTACATGTAGGCCTTGCCCATTAGCATGTATGAATCATCGACCCACTTATTGTACTCGTTCTGATTGTAAAATGCCTTGTCTTTGGCAGACTGATTGCCCTCCTTAACCTTGGGTTTGGCGGTGATAGAATGGTAAGTGATCACTTTGGTGGCCTTATCGATGGCCCGCTTCATATCGCCTGACACCGCTGAATTCACGGCCTCGTCCTCGTACAGAAACAGGTCCAGTATACGATTGTAATCGTTCCGTATAGTATTATTGGCATTCTCAATGCCCCGCTTATAACTTTCATTCCCGTTAAAATAGACGTTGTAATGGGAGGTGAGGTTGTGGAAGTTTCTGGATAGTGAAGTGTTCTTCTCCACGGAGCATGAAACAAGGCCGCAGAATAAAGCTAGGGTGCTAAGCACCCAGTATATGGTCTTCCGGGAAAACAATTCGGTCCAGTTATGACAAGTTTATGTCAGGTTCTTACAAATAATTAACTGGTTTTGAATTAAGTTATTTTATCAGTTAGCAAAAAAAACTCCTATTCATTCACATCCACTACCTCTTTTATCTCGGGAACCTCCTTTTTTACAGCAATCTCCACACCAGCTTTCAGGGTCTGCATACTGAAAGGACAACCATTACATGCTCCCTTCAACTCTACTTTGACCACCATATCATCTGTGATATCGACCAGGCCGATATCCCCACCGTCTGCAACCAGGTAAGGTCGGATCTTCTCAAGTGCTTTCTCAACACGCTCTTTAATCGCTTCCATAATGCTCAATTTAGTTCCTATTTTTTAGTCAGCTCCACTTTCCGGGTCGGATCCTGTTCCGCATTCCGTTTGTTCAATGCCTTTTTCAGCTCCTCAGAAAGCAGACGAAATGCATCACCGGATTGGGTGTCAGCCGAAAGTGTAACAGGCCTGCCTGAATCGCCTGACTCCCTGATTCCCTGAACAAGGGGCACCTGTCCCAGCAGTGGAATCCCCATTTTTTCGGCCAGTTTCTTACAACCGTCCTTTCCAAAAATATAGTACCTGTTATCGGGTAGTTCTTCAGGGGTAAACCACGACATATTTTCCACGAGACCCAGTACCGGTACGTTGATTTTCTCTCCGGCAAACATATTGATTCCTTTGATCACATCGGCCAGTGCCACATCCTGTGGTGTACTTACAATGACCACTCCTGTAACCGGGACCTCCTGAACCATGGTCAGGTGTACATCTCCGGTACCCGGAGGCAGGTCGATCAGGAGGTAATCCAATTCGCCCCAGTCGCCCTGGGTAATCAGCTGCTTCAATGCGCTGGTAGCCATTGGGCCGCGCCAGATTACAGCATCCTCTGGTTTAATAAAGAATCCAACCGATAATAATTTCACTCCGTATTTTTCAATGGGTTCGATCCACTCCACACCATCTTCTGAACGTGCTGGAGGACGCTTACCTTCCACATCAAACATCTTGGGAATGGAAGGACCATACACATCCGCGTCAATCAATCCCACGCTTGCTCCTGATTGTGCAAGTGCCACCGCCAGATTGACTGCCACAGTGGATTTACCCACACCACCTTTACCTGATGCGACAGCAACAATGTTTTTTACATGAGGTAGAATTTCTCGTTGTGGCGGAGGTTCTGGAACCAGCACCTGAATATGCCCCTTCAACAGGGTATCTTCACCATACGTTCCATTGATGGCCCTCACGCATGCTTTCTTAATGGACTGTATAAAGGGATCATTGGCCCTGCTAAATTTCAGGCCGATCCACAATTCATCTTCACGGTAGCTTATATCACTGACCATCCCTGACGACACGATACCCTCTTTTGTTTCAGGGTGACGAATTTCCTCCAGGACCTCCAGGATTTTCTCCTTCTGTATCTCCATTATTCACTCAGAAATTAGTTGCCCAAAGATAGCTTTTTTTATTTAGATTAAGTTATCATAGGCCCAGTTCTTCCACGGGATCCCAGAACATTTCCTTCATATTCACTATGCGATTATCTTTGATCACGGCACCTTCATTTTCAAGCAATTCCTGCATCAGACCTGTCCCCTCAAAATGGTGCTGACCGGTCAGTAGTCCCACCCTGTTTACCACCCGGTGAGCAGGAACAAACTGGGAAGCTGTATGGCTCTGGTTCATAGCCCATCCAACCATCCTGGCAGCACCTGGCGATCCAAGGTACCGCGCAATGGCCCCGTAGGTGGTGACCCTGCCATGGGGAATCCTCCTGGTCACTTCATAAACACTTTGAAAGAAGCCGCTATTCTGAGTCATCGGGCCATTCCCTGATCTCCTTTCCGGCAGGAAGCCTGAAACGGATGTAGTTAATTTTGCTTCCTTCATCCAGAAATGACTGTTCGTAGTAGGTCTGGATTGAGACAACCTCATCGCTCCAACCCTCGTTGTACACATCTGTGGAATATTGCTCCAGGGGCAGGTCGTTAAAGCGAACCAGTTCCAGGGTGTCCTCGTAGAGTTGCAGGTTGTCGGTTTTCAAATGAACCTTTCCCTCATCTTTGAGAAAGGCCCTGTACCTGTTTAGAAAGTGGGCCCCGGGGAGACGCTTTTTCAGCCTCCGTCTCTTCTCCTGTGGATCAGGGAAGGTGATCCAGATTTCAGCGACCTCATTCCGGGTAAAAAAAGAATTGATAAAATCGATTCGTGTTCGCAGAAAAGCCACATTTGAGAGACCTTCCTCCTGAGCGATCTTGGCTCCAGTCCAAATACGGGCTCCTTTAATATCCAGCCCCACAAAGTTCCTTTGAGGATAGTTCCGAGCCAAGCCCACGCTGTATTCTCCTTTCCCGCAACCCAGCTCCAGGATCAATTCATGATCGTTTCCGAAAACATCTCTGGACCACCTTCCTTTCAAGTGATAATCTTTACCGAAAATTTCTTCTAAAGGAGGCTGAAAAACCCTATCAAGGCTCTCCAATTCCCTGAATCTGGATAGTTTCTTTTTTCCCAAAATGCCTACGGATTAGTACGTTCGATCCGGACTCCCAGATCGGTCACCGGAAGTTCTGGCTGTCTCATTGCCTGTTCAAGGGTAAAGACATAGGTCCCCGGGATCCGGAATTTGGTCTGCTTCCGATAAAGCAACATCAATTCCCTCATGTTCCCATTCCCTTTCCCTGTCCACTTCCCATCCGGGGCGGCCAGAACCATATTTACTGTATCGGTCATATGCTGTCCCGAAGGAGCTTTCACATGAACAAACATATAAAGGTTACTCAGTGGATACTCCACAGAGTGACGTACCTGTAAATAGATATTGTGCATGGAAAGGGTATCGAAAATCTCGACCTTGAACTCCATCGGGTCCTGCCAGCTCCACATCCCATGCTCTGTCGACTCATACTG
>QMPQ01000148.1 GCA_003648635.1 Bacteroidota bacterium
CGGATAGCTGGAGAAGATTGGCTGAAGATGCATGGGGTTCCACAAATGCCTCGATTCAATGTTTTCCTTCTCCATCTCTTCCATCAGCTGCCTGTTGTTGATTCCTGTTTTTTCAGGATCAAGTAGTATGGTGGTCAGCCAGTAGTTGGAATAGTAAGCATCATTGGGCTCCTTCAGGAAGGTAATACCATCCACCTGTTCCAGATGTTCCCGGTAGAACAGGTGCATATCCCTCCTTTGCCTGACCCGTTCCTCTATAACTTCTATCTGTCCCCGGCCCACACCTGCCAGGAGATTACTCATGCGGTAGTTATACCCGATCTCACTGTGTAGATAGTAGGGAGCACTATCCCTGGCCTGAGTCGCCAGGAACCTGGCCTTCGCGCATATCTCCGGGTCATCTGAAAGCAGCATCCCGCCACCTGAGGTGCTGAGTATCTTATTGCCATTGAAGGAGAGGATGGAGATCCTGCCAAAGGAGCCGGCCTTTTTATTCATATAACGACTTCCAAGGGCCTCCGCAGCATCCTCCACCACGGGAATATTATATTTCTCCGCAATGGAGAGGATTGCCTCCATATTGGCCGGCATGCCATAGAGATGTACGGGAAGAATTGCTTTCACCCGCTTCCCCTGACTAATTCTATCCTTTATCGCCTCTTCAAGCAAATTGGGATCCATGTTCCAGGTAAGTTCTTCACTGTCCACAAATACAGGAGTGGCTCCCTGGTAAACAATAGGATTTGTAGTACCGGAAAAAGTAAAGGAAGATGTTATTACATCATCTCCTGGTCCCACACCAAGGATAATAAGTGCCAGATGTATGGCGGCAGTTCCTGAACTGAGTGCAGCAGCATCTTTTACCCCACAGTAGCTTGCAACCTCTTTTTCGAAGCCATCCACATTGGGGCCCAGGGGAGCAATCCAGTTCTGATGGAAGGCCTCATCGATATATTTCTGCTCTCCTCCAGACATATGTGGAGAGCTCAGGTAGATTCTCTTAATACTTGCACCTGTTTTCGACTCTTTATCCGTCATTTATTTGGTTTTGTCACAACTTGTTTCTCATAGAGCACTATTCCAACCCTCTCAATATGCTCAGTAAGCGCCTTCTCTTTTATCTGGTGATATATCACAAGGTCCAGTTTATAGGGCAGGAAAAGCTTGTCATATGCAAGGCCGGCTTCAATGACATCGTCAAAGCCCAGATCATCTCCCAACCAGCTGATGTCAATATCCGATCCGGGCCCGAAATTATCTATTGCCCTGGAACCAAATAAAACAACTTTTTTTGTTTTTGGATTTGTGCTCAGAATAGATATGATATTGATCATATCTGTTTCCAGAATACCATATTTCCTAGGCCCCTTCTTCATCCTCAAGCCTTTTCAGCAAAGCACCGAAGAGATCTGCAAACTCCTCCCTGATCCCGGTAGCGATCCTCTCTGCGATCTCCTCCTGATACGTATGACTGGCCTCATTCCGCCTCTTTAGCATCTCCATCCAACCTTCTCCATCGAGAATATAACCCACCTGAAAGCTTTGTTCTATAACCGAGCGTGGACCAACCACATTCTTATAGCCCTCGTCCTTTAATAAATCCTGCAAAGATTTCCATGCCAACTCAAACGTGTATTCAAAAGCTTTGATAAATCCCTGTTTCTCAAATTTATTCAATTCATCAATCTCAAGAAATTCACATAACTGATTATAGGCCTTTTTGAAATTACTGAATCGTTGTAGCCAACGAATATCTTTGTCCTGATCGGTCATTTTAAATCATATTTTCCTTTATAAAGATATAACTATCATTTGTTTTATAGTTTGCTTTGCAGGTTTGTTGTCACGAACCTTCAGGGCTATGCCCTTCAGGTTTCATCACAGCACCACGGTGAGTTTTGCCGTCGATCAGGATCTCCAGCGGCTGTTCGAAACGCACATGCCGCACATGCTGATCTTCATATACCGCCTCCATCTGATCGAGGAAGGCAGTATCATAAGAGCCATCGCCCAGAAATGGATTAATGGTCATATAGCCCACGCGGAAGGAGGTTAGGTTCTGGAAGAAGTGGGTGCCCTGGGAGGGATCGATGCGGTAGTTTTCCAGTCCCGACTCAACAATAATACGTGCCGCGGATATCTGCGACCACTTCACCGGGATGCCCAGCCACGGATCGGAAGAACCCCATCGTCCGGGTCCCACCAGCACATAGCCCGTTTTGCTTTCCCTGAACCCCTCATTCAATTTCTCCATGATGGTGGCAATCTCCTTGCTGGCTGCTGCATCGAAGGCTTCGGGTTTCACATAAACCAGGTCGCGGAGCCCGGTGAATTCACCGTTGCCCAGGGCTGACTGGGACCAGAGAATGCATTCTTCCGGCTGTACAGCATCCATATCTATGTCGGACGACTGGTCGCTCTCCACAATGGGCCTGATTTGCAAGAAATTAAAGACATAGGGGTGTCCCTTGGGTACATCCATATCCACCGCAAATTCAATCTCTATGGGAAGGTTCATCTCATACTCCCCGAACTCCAGCAGGTCCTTCAAAATATCAGCAAGGGGAAAGGTTCCGTGCTGCAGGATCCCGGCAAAAGTAAGTATCTTCTTCCCCTCGTAGTTGAGCCCGTCCCGCACCACATCCGACTGGTAGTCGTAGACCGAGGCCACATGCCGGAAAGCCGGATCGCTTTCTGCATCGGCCAGCTTGTGCCTGACCAGGTTCACCGCATCGTCGGTGGAGACATGGTAACTTTCCTCCTTCAGGTTCAGGGCGTAAAACTGTTTCTGTGTATCACGCAGCATCAGCTTGGTGGACGAGAGCTGCAAAATCTTTTTGGGGAAGGCAGGCGAAAAGCGCAGGCTGATCCCCCCGTCCACGATATACTTACCCAGTCCGTATGCCACCTTGGCGATTCCATCTTCCGCCTTTTCGGGTGCGATGGGATAAAAATTGATGGAGCGAGCCACCCCGGATATGGTAGGATAGTAACAGTTGCCATGCATGGTACCACATACGTCCTGCAGCACAATGCCCATTTTCTCCTCATCGATCACATTGGAGGTAGCTGCAATATAGGCTTTGCTCTCTTTGAAATATACCGAGGCATAGACCGATTTGATGGCGCTGGTAAGCAACTCCATGGTAGCGGCAGGATCCTCCTTATTCACCGGGATCATATAGGTGGAGTATACTCCTGCAAAGGGCTGATAATGCGAATCTTCCAGCTTGCTTGACGAACGCACCGCCAGGGGTACGTCCGTGACTGATATGACCGTATAAAGATCCTGGTGCAGCCATCCCGGCAGCTTTGCTTCCACAAAACGTTGCAAGATCTCCTCATCGGGCCGGTCGGAGATCCCAATGCGGTAAAGGTCGTTGGTCTCCATAAACTCATCGAAGACATCTGTGCTCAACACCACTGTCCTGGGCACGGTAATCAACACATTGGGGTATTTGTTGTAGAGTTTGTACTTGTGGGTCACCGAATTGATAAAGGCCAATCCGCGTGCCTTCCCGCCGATGGATTCCTCACCGATACGTGAAAATGTGCGGTAGGAGTCGTGACTGTTCTTATCAAACTGTGCAATGACACCGCGTCCCTTACTAATGCGGTAGCTGGAGATGGCCTCATAGAGGTAAGAGCGGATATCCTCCTTCTTGGGAAAGTCCTCCTGGCGGACATACTTGAAAAGCTGAGCCACCGGGAAGATGGCCCGGGCATTGAGCCACTTGGAAAAGTCATTTCGTGCAGCGTGGTAAAGGAGGACATTATCAGGTATATCGCGGATTTGCTTCTGAAGGGCCTGCAGGTCCGCCGCCCGGCCCACCTCCTCCAGGGTATCCGGATTCCTGAAGATAAAAGGTCCGAAGGCAAAATTCTGAATAATATAATTACGCAGCTCCAGGGAAAGCGATTTGGAGTATTTGTGCATAAAGCCCACTCCCATCTTCTTTGCCAGCTCTGCATTGGAAAGATCGGACGACTGCATGAGCGCCGGCAGGTTTGGATCATCCTTTCGCATCTGCTCAATCAGGTTGATCCCCAGTTTTCGCTCTTTATCGCGGACATCGCCCTTTTTGAAACTGACATCACTGATCACCCCCAGCAGATTCTCCTTATACCTCTGGTAAAGATCCATGGCCTCATCGTAGGTCTTGGCGAGCAGGATCTTGGGCCGTCCACGCATGCGCAGCATCTTCTGGTGCTCGTTAAGCGCTTCCTTCACAAAGTTGCGCGATTGCTGCATCACAATCTTATAGAGTTCCGGCAGATAGGTGGAGGTATAGCGAATGGAGTCCTCCACCAGGATGATGCACTGCACCCCCACCTGCTCAATATCGTAAGGGGCATTCATTTTGTCCTCGATCAGTTTGATAATGGCCAGCAGCAAATCGGCATTGCCCAGCCAGCAGAACACATAGTCGATGGCCGACAGGTCCTCGGCCTGAAGCCGCAAACTTACCTCCCGGTTAAAATGGGTCAGCACCACAATGGGGACTTCCTCATACTGCTTTCGGATTCGCTTGGCAAGGGAAAAGGCATCATCCTCCCCCAGGTTCAGCATCTCGATCACCAGGTTGATATCCTCCTCCTCCATTACCCGGAATGCTTCGGCTGCACTGGCTGCCTTAACAAAAGCCGGCGGATAGCGGAGGTTCAGGGATACATACTCATTGAATATCTGCTCATCGATCCGCCCATCCTCCTCCAGCATAAAGAAATCGTAGTTGGAGCTGATGATCAGAACTTTGCGTATACGCTTCTGCATCAGCTGATTAAAGGCTGTATGGCTAAAGTCGATGGTGGGATGAAAATTAGCGTTACGCTCTGTTTTTGAGTTTGCAGGCATGCTTCAAGATAATTGAAATTCTTTTCTTTCCATCCATCATGATACAAACAGGCTCCTTAAAACGGATGTGTTTTACAAAGCCGGACTCCTCGATAAGTTCCTGTTCATCCAGTTCATCCCAGCGTATAAAGGAGGTGGAAGAATCGTGCTGAATGCTGAAATAACCCACATTCATGGAGGTCACGTTGTGGAAAAAATGGGAACCCAGGGAAGCATCCAGCGGGAACTCATCCAGGCTGGTCTCCACAATCACCTTTGCATTGGAGATCTGTGACCAGTTCACCGGGATCCCGATAAAGGGATCGCGAGTGCCCCAGCGACCCGGACCGATCAGGATATATTTCCGGTCTTCCGTCACCATTTTCTGGTTTAACTGTTCAATCTGAGCAGCCATCTCACGCGTACGCATCTTGTCAAAACCTTTGGGATCCACATAGACCAGGTCGGTGATACTATCAATCTTCCCATTGCCCATACTCCTTTCCGCATAGATGATCATCTCTTCGGGATCGATGCCCCCGGTATCGAAGGTATACTCGCCACCGGTACCCATCATCGGCTTGATCTGCAAGATATGAAAGGAGGGTAAGCCGTTTTCTGCCTTGTCCAGGTCAACTGCATACTCCAGCTCCACCGGCGAACCAAGGGCCTCTTTTCCCACATCCAGAATCAGGTTAAGAGCCCTGGCCAGAGGGACGTATTCATATTTCAGGATATTGGCAAAATTAAGGATCCGGGGACCAGGTGCTGAAATTCCCGGCTCTACGCGTTCATTTTCCACATCAAAGGTCGAGGCAAGGTGCTTTAGCACGTCGTGGGACTCCGCCTCAGAAATGGGTAGGCGGTGTAAGTTGGCCTCCGATCCATCGGTACAGAAATCGATATCCGAATTGATCATATCCAGTGCCATAAACTCCACCTGGGAATCGCGTATCTGACTCTGAAGTGAACTCATCTCCAGGGTAGGATACTTGGGAGAAAAGCGATAGGCCCGCTCCCCGTTCACCACATAGTGTCCCAGGCCCAGTCCGGCAATGGCAAAACCATCCTCCGGTTCCATATGCGCCACCGGGTAGTAGTTGTGAGACTGTGCCGTTCCACTCATATGGGGATAGAAATGATCCTTGTGGTAGGTGCCCACCACATCCTGGATCACCACCGCCATCTTCTCATCCTCCAGGGAAAAATTGATGGCCTCGAAATAGCGTCTGGAATGGGGCGAGTAGATGGAGGAGTATACCAGTTTGACGGCATCCTTCAGCTGCTTGAAGCGTACATTGAAATCAGGATGATTATTTGGAATCAGGTAGGTTTCGAAAATTCCCGAGAAGGGTTGCATGGTGCTATCCTCCAACAGACTGGAGGAACGCACCGCCAGCGGTCGGTTCACCAGTTTCAGCGATTCTTTCAAGCGCTTTTCCAGGTTGTAGGAGAGGTCCCCGTCCAGGAACTTCTGACGAATGGTTTCATATTCAGTCTCCTGATGAACCGCCTCCATCAAGTTATTTCGTTCCATAAAAATATCAAACTCGTCGGTGCCGATAATGGCCGTCCGGGGCGTTCGGATATTCATTTCCGGGATAATCTCCGAAAAGTCCAAATTGTAGATCAATGTATTGATAAAGGCACATCCCCTGCCCTTTCCGCCCAGGGCACCGCTGCCCATACTTACAATATTGGACTCATCCAGCAGAGCCGATCCCTCGAAGTTCACAATCTTTCCCGTATTGGATTCATTGCGATACTTCTTGATCACATACTTCAGGTAGTTGCGAAAATCGTCCGGAGTCTTAAAATCGGTCACCTTCACCGGGTGGATCATCTTGGCAATCTTGATCTCGCCACGGGCCATGAGCCAGAGAGAAAAATGGTCCCTCTTTCCATGGTAGACAATGGAATCACTGGGAATGGAGTCAATGTGCTTTTCAAACTCCTTCAGTGATTGAGCCTCGGCAATCTTCTTTCCCCCCGAATCGCGGTACACAAAGCTCCCGAATCCCAGGTGGTGCATAATAAAGTTGCGGATATCCTGCAGCAGCGTTTCGCTATTCTTATTAATAAAGGTCGATTTAAGTTCGAAGGCGCGGCTCGAGTTTTTAACGTCGGACGACTGGATCACCGTGGGAAGTCCCTTAATCATAGCACGGACCTGGGCGATCAGACTGAAGCCGGCATTGTCGTCCATCTCCTCCCCCTTGGTAAACTTCACATCGCTGATTACGCATAACAGCGAGTCCTTGTATTTCTCCACAGTCTGGATAGCCTCCTCGTAAGTGGTGGCCAGCAGAATCTTGGGCCGTGCCCTGAGCCGAAGCACCTTGAAGAGCTCATCGGTACTTACATCATCAATAATCCGCTTGGTCTGTTCCAGCACCGTATTGTAAAGCAGCGGCAAATAGCGTGAGTAGTAAATCTCTGAGTCCTCCACCAGCAGGATGGTCTTGACCAGTCCAAGCTGCGTATCGTTCTCCACATTCACCTTGTCCTCCAGGTGTTTCACCATGGCAAAGAAAATGCTGGAATCGCCGTTCCAGACGAACAGATGGTCTATATTGCTCAGCGTGGGATTGGTCTCCTTAAACGAACTTACCTCCCGGTCGTTATTCAGCAATACATAAATGGGGATGTAAGGGTAATCGCCTTTTACCCGGGCCGACACCTGCATGGGAGTAACCTTGTCGTTGCCGATCATCAGGATCACCATATCGAAGTGGCGCGAATTGAGCTGTTCGATGGCCTCCTCATAGTTCGAAACCCCTGTCACCCGTGGCATGGAGGTAAGATTCAGCTGTGAATATTCTCCCAGGATATGCTCCGAAAAGCGTCCCTCCTTCTCAATGCTGAAGGCATCGTAGAGGGTTGCCACCAGCAAGATCTCCTTCACCTTGTAACGCATCAGGTCGTGAAAGATATCGCGATTGGCATTCTGTTTGGCCAGGAATTTCTGCAGCAACATCCTGGAGTTAAGCTCACGGGGGTGCTGAAACTTGCTGAGCTCTTCCCGTACCGTATCCTCTTCCGTGCTCTTCTGCAGTATCTTACGGGCTTCCTGGCTATTCAGGTAGTTGGAGATAATACTGGCCAGGTTTTCTATCAACTGCCGTTCCTCATTCAGGAATGGGCCTTCGTCCAACTCGGGAAAGGGCTTCAGGTAGAACACCTCGATGGATCCTTTCCGATTATCGATGGTATCAAACTTCTGGACCAGTCTCCAGTCACCCTCCCGGAAACCCTGGCTGGAATACTCCTTTCCCTCTAACCATATCCGGGCCACGGTCATCTCGGGGTATTGCCACGCCCGGGGTAATATCTCAGCAATTTGTGTCAGGGTTTCTTCAACGGAGCGGTTCTCCTTGATAATCTGGGTAGTCTCGTTAATACATGTAAGTTCCTTGAGGCGCTCCTTCCTCTCGGCTATCAATCGTTGAATGTCCTCTTCGGATCGGGGAATAAGACTCACATCATTTGTAGTTAACCTTTAGATTCAAACACATTCCCGCTGTGCAGCAGGTCGTCCATGGTATGGATCTTTGTCTCCTTTTTGGCATGCTGCACCTGGTCAAACATCTCTGATTCGTAGACCGTGGAGTCGATGGCACGGATCACCCCCATGGCTACCGGAAATTCGGGCAGCTCCATCCGCACAAGACGATAGTGGTTCGTATCATCAGGGTCCTGAGCGTTGTGTACAATCAGGTCATCTTCAGTCACCCCATTCTCCCCGATGGTCACCACCTCCATCCTGTCACACTTCATCATCAAACCCTTGTTGCGGTCCTTCCCAAAGATCATGGGCTTGCCATGCTCCAGGAAGATCTGGTGGTCATCACGTACCTCCTTACCGGTAATGTCCTTGTGTACCTGGTTGGCAAAAATCACACAGTTAAGCAGGATCTCCACTACGCTGGTTCCCTTGTGTTCGGCTGCTGCCGTAAAAACTTTCTTCATCATCCTGGGATCGGTATCCACAGTACGGGCAAAGAAGGTCCCCTGTGCACCCATGGTCAGTTCGCCCGGCTTAAAGGCATTCTCAATGGTCCCTTCGGGCGAAGTCTTGGTCACACTCCCCTTGGGTGTGGTGGGACTGTACTGTCCCTTGGTCAGACCATAAATCTTGTTGTTGAACAAGAGGAGATTTACATTGACGTTCCGCCTGATGGTATGAATAAAATGGTTCCCGCCAATGGCCATGGAGTCGCCATCGCCTGTCACGATCCAGACACTCAGACTTGGATTAGATATCTTGATCCCCGATGCAATAGGGTTGGCCCGGCCATGCATGCTGTGGAAACCATAGGTGTTAATGTAATAGGGGAAACGGGATGAACAGCCGATCCCCGATACAAAAACCACTTTATCCTTGTCAATGCCGGTCTCCGGCAGCA
>QMPQ01000149.1 GCA_003648635.1 Bacteroidota bacterium
ATCTCCCCATCAGCCAGCTGGATGCGAACATCCAGGCAGTTTTTACACTCCTCAGGTTCTTCATCTACACAGGGCTTGTTTTCGTAAAGCGCATAATCGTTTCGGTATTTTCCGGGTGTAATATTAGGCATAATTATATTGGCTCCCACCTTCACCGCTTTCTCCCGGCCCATTGGATCGATGGCTTGAAGGGCAGTGGCAGCTGCAATATTGATATCCTTCATAAGGATTCGAAGGGTAGCAACCATCTTCAGGGCCAGATCAAAACGATCTTTGATGGGCATAAGCTGATCCCTGAACTGGTAAAGAGGTGTATCCTGATGTTCGATGTAGGGTCCCATTCCCACCATATCCACATCAAAATCACGCATAAAGAGAAGGTCATCGGCCAGGTGACCGGTATTTTGAAAGGGAAGCCCAATCATAACTCCAGTACCAGTTTGATAACCAATGGATTGAAGTAGTTTCAGGCAGTTCAGTCGTTTTTGGAAATCGTGATGGCTGTCATTGGGATGGTACCTTTGATAGAGTTCTGGGGTTGATGATTCTATTCTAAGCAGGTAGCGGTGGGCACCTGCTTCAAACCAACGTTCATACACTTCCCTGCTCTGCTCACCAAGAGAGAGGGTGATGCCCAGCTTTCCATTCGATAATTTTTTAATCTCTTTGAGCAGATTTTCGATCCTGAGTGTGAAGGCAGGTGATTCCAACTCTCCCGCCTGCATGACCAGGGATCCATAGTGATTGATGTGGGCAAAACGGGCCGCCTCCAGAATCTGTTCATCGGTCACATTGTACCGATGAGCCTCACTGTTGGATTTCCTGATGCCGCAGTAGTAACAATCTTTCCCACAGATATTGGAAAACTCCACCAACCCACGAAAGTGTACTTTATTCCCAATCTCCTTTAACTTAACCTCAGTGGCTTTTTTAAAGAGAAGCTGTTTATCCCCCCCCTGCGAATCCAGCAGAATGATCAGATCTTCCCGCTCCAGTATCTCCTTCTCCAGTATCTCTTTTACTCCCATTTTACAGGTATGAAATGGTATTGGGTTCAAGGTTTACAAAGGGTGCAATGGCCCGATTATAAATTCCATGCATATAAGCTATGGCCATTCCGTAGTTGGTGACAGGGATTCCGGCATCCACAGCAGGCTTCAACCGGTTTATAAGCTGCTTACGTGTAATCATACAGCCTCCGCACTGAATCACCATGCTGTAATCCTCAATTTCCCCCGGGATCTTATTGAGCCCGGCAACCACCTCAAATTCCAGCTGTTTTCCCGAAAAGCTTGACAGCCACCTGGGAATTTTCACCCGTCCGATGTCATCGCAGGAGACATGGTGGGTACACGATTCGAGGATCAGGACCTTATCTCCATTGTTCAGTTTTGACAGGTGAGGGGTCCCGGCCAGGTAGCTCTCAAAGTCCCCTTTATACCTGGCCAGTACAGTACTAAAGCTGGTCAGTGGGATATCATCAGGGATGGAAGCATCGGCTTTCTTAAAAACCTGGCTATCGGTGATGACCAGCGCAGGTCTGGGTGAAAGCCTTTTTAGGAGGGCGTCTACTTCACGCTCCTTAGCTACCACAGCAATGGCATCGTTATCAAGAATGTCCCTAATGGCCTGTACCTGGGGTAAGATAAGCCTTCCCTCGGGTGCCTCTTCATCGATGGGGGTAATCAGAAGAACCAGATCGCCCTGTGATATAACATCTCCCACCAGTGATTTAGAGAGATAGGCGGTCTCAGGGATGGCATTTCGAATCAGACCAATAAGCTCTTCCTTGTTATGGGGATGCAGGGTTGAAAAATCGAATACCTCATGCTTTGTGGTTTCCCTCAGGCTATTTCGAAGACCATCGCTGCCGGGCTGAAGATCCGATTTGTTGTGCACCACCAGGTAGGGTACTTCCCATTTGTTAAGTTGCTGAATTACAAACTCCTCTTCTTCATTGAACAGGTTCTCAGCCAGCACCAGTATCCCCAGGTCAATGTGCCGGAAAATCTCCCGGGTTCTGGCCACACGTTTTTTCCCCAGTTCCCCCGAATCATCCGTTCCTGCTGTGTCGATAATTACTACCGGTCCGATTCCGGAAATCTCCATGGACTTTTTTACAGGATCGGTGGTGGTACCCGGCTCACTGGATACGATAGCCACATCCTGGTTTGCCAGGCAGTTTATCAACGACGATTTTCCGTTGTTCCTTCTTCCAAAGATCCCCAGGTGGGGTTTGGCATCACGTCCCTTCATTGCAACTCCTTTATGTCATTGACCGTAAATCCTTTCTTCAGCAGATTTCCAGGTTCCATTAACTGCTTTAACTTTCCGGGATCAACGATTTTTAACACTGCATTGGCTGCAAAAATATCCCCGCCAGTGGCAATCATTTGTTTTGAAAGCTCCGCAGCCCTGTGGTACCCAATAAGCGGGGAAAGTGCTGTGGCAACTGCCGGACTGCAGAACAGCTTCTTGCTGGCAACTTCAGTGTGAACCTGAATGCCTTCAAGCATATGGCTCTCAACGGCATGGTTCATGGAGATCATCAGCTTCAGGCTCTCTAACATGGCCATTCCAATTTGGGGTAGGTAAGCGTTTAGCTCCAGGCATCCCTGAGCCGACAAAGAGGTGATTATCTGGTCGTTGGCATATATCTTATGAGCCGATGAGACCACATATTCGGGGATCACCGGATTGACTTTGCCGGGCATGATGGAGCTTCCTACCTGTTTTGGAGGCAAATCAACCTCTCTCTGGCTGATCAGTCCCGATGAAAGCAACCTCAGGTCTGAGACAATCTTCTCCAGGTTTACAGCATGGGCTTTCAGAATGGCATGCACTTCCACCCAGCGATCCAGGTTGCAGGTGGCATCCACCAGGTTCTCTCCCTGGGTGACCGGAAGAGAGGTGAGTTTCTTAAGCGTGGGGACCACTTCCATAATAAAGAAGCGCGGAATTGAGATCCCGGTACCAATGGCACCACCTCCCAGGTTGACCACTTTGATCCGTTCCAACCCTTTGGAGACCCTCCACCAGTCGCGCGATAATGCGTCACTGTAAGAACTGAATAGTTGTCCATAGGTGGAGGGAACAGCCTCCTGCATCTGTGTATATCCCAGCCGCAGCGTATTCCGGTACCTGGTTTCCAGCTGCTCAAATGAAAACCGGGTTTTGTTAATGGCCTCTTCCAGCCTGTTGAGTAACTGCATGGCTGCCACAGTAAGTGCAGTGGGGATCACATCGTTTGTGGACTGAAAAATATTTGCGTCTTCAATGGGATCCAGGTAGCTATATTCACCCGGCTTCCGACCCATGCTTATAAGTGCACTATTGGTGATTATTTCATTGATATTCAAATTGATACTGGTGCCTGCTCCACCCTGTGTGCCAGGAACAATAAAATGTTCGAATAGAGAGCCGGAAGCAACTTTTACAGCTGCTGCCTCCAGCGCTCCCAGTGCCTTCTCCTGTGGAATCCTCATCTGTTCGATCACATCCGGATGCTCTTTTTGAAGTGCCGTTAGTAGCTTTCTGACCGTGCGGTAACAGGCCAGCTTTACCGTACCTGTGGCCCGGAACCATTCCATGGGGAACTGATCGCGGCTGGGAAAGTTTTCTCTTGCCCGGAAAGAGTGAACCCCATACAGGGCATCCTCTGGTATGGTTACTTCTCCTATAAAATCTTTCTCAGTGCGCATCTAAATAGAAATTCACACAAAAATAGGTGATTTCAGTTAAGTTCCTACAACGAACAGTTTATTCAGGCTTTTCAACAAAAGGGAAGGTGGCGCCGAACTGGAAGGTGGAATTGTGAAACGGATCCCCGTCATTCTCTTTCAGTATATCAATAAATCCCCGGCCGTAGCGGGCAAAAAGATTGAACCCCTTTCCATTTACCGGTTCTGAAACCACAAAGGTCAGGTCGATCACTGCGGCCAGGTCCACAGTTTTGAATGCCTCTTCAATGTCCAGTTCGGTCTTAAGCGTGATTCCTTCAATGGGTGTCGATCGATAGATATCAACGGCGCTTACCAGAAAACTGACCTGGGGACCTGCTGAAACGCTCCACCTATCAGTTATGTGATATTTTATCAGCAGTGGGATATCAATGTAATTTAATTTTCGATCAGTAAATTCGGGATTGCCCAGCAGGTCATCCAGCTCGGGGATCCCTGTGCTTAGAGTGGGTATGTCCTTGACCCCTCTGGGGGAAAGGGCAATGAATTCGGGGAGCAGAAAAAACTTTTCGGTTAATTTAATATTGTTTACCAGTCCGAAATTGAACCCGGCTCTGTTATTACCTTCTTCGACATTGGTAATCATAGAATAGTTGACACCTGCCTTCAGACTGAAAAAGAAGTTCTCAGTGGCCGCTTTCTCTCCAAAAATCAGGACCAGCAGTGCTGCCTGTCCTTTGACTATTCCAGATGATACGGTGGTAATAAGAAGGATTGCAAGAAATAGTTTTTTCATTGTCTGCGATTTAGGGGAAATCAATGGTTGCAAGTGCGGTAAATATAAAAAAAAAGGGAGGAATAGAGCGTAGTGAGAATTGACTCTCCTCGCAAGATGCGAGTAATCATCGATTAATTGTTTATTTTAAATGTGCTCGCTAACCCCGAAGTAGAACTTCGGGGAATGCGCTCGCGTAATTCAATTACTATGCTATTTTTGTAAAGATGAAAGCTGGTATCAGAATCATTCCAATCCTCTTTGTTTTAATTCTCTGTAGTCAATCCGGATTTGGACAGATTTTTGATGAAAGTACAAAGATAAAATATGATACCAATTACATCAAGGTATACAAAGATGAGTTGACCTCACGGGTCTTCCTTTCGAGAAAACAGAACGGAATCAGTATTTCCGAGAGGTTGGTAAAACCTGGCTTGAAGTATAAAACAAATGACAACCTGTTGCTCGGTCTTGGTTATACCTATAGTTTCCTGAATATAAATCTGGCTATGAAAATGCCATTTATCAATACGGATGATGATGTATATGGCGAATCCAAATACCTGGATCTCTCCATACAAACCAATTTCAGGAGCTTCATGATTGACCTCTACCTCCAATGGAACAGGGGGTACTATCTCTCCAATCCAGACGATTTTCAGCCAGTCCATATACAGGGGACACCTCTGCCCATTCGGGCGAACATGCGAACCACCCTTGTAGGAGCCAGTGTTCAATACCTATTCAACTCCAAACGCTATTCCTACAAAGCCTCTTTCCTGCAAAACGAGTTCCAGAAAAGAAGCGCCGGGACCCCCATTGCAGGGGTGGAAGCCTACTGGATGCTCGCTATGGCTGATACTGCGCTATCACCCTATACAGATATGGGCTTTGTGTATGTAAGTGAAAATCCTTATAACCAGGCTGATCTATACAATTTTGGAGTAAATGGCGGATATGCCTACACGTTTGTTTGGAACGAACTGCTCTATGTCTCACTGGCCTCTACCTTTGGTCTTGCAGGTGGTTACCATATGATTCGCAATACATGGGATTACAGCACCTGTTGCGACGGATTCTCGGTAGGAGTGACCAACAATACAAAGTTATCCATTGGCTTCAATAACAATAAGTACTATGTAGGAGTGAGCTATGTCAGATACTCCGTTAGTCAGCTGGTGGGCAATGATGGAGACTGGATGACCTACTGGTCCGGTAACATCAGGTTTAATGTGGTCAAACGTTTCAATTTAAAAAGAACCATAAAGATACTTCGCCCCGATCTGTGGATTCTCTAATGAACAAGACGATTGAGTAACTTGTTATTTGTTCCATTAACACATCATGTTATAAAAACCACTCTTAAACAGTTAAACAATGAAGAAACTACTAGTAACGATCATTTTTGTGACATTTGTATTGGGTTCATATGCCCAGGACAAGCCCAACATCCTGGTTATCTGGGGGGATGATATTGGCTGGGCCAATATCAGTAAGTACAACCTTGGTATCATGGGGTATCAGACACCCAACATCGACAGAATCGCCAATGAAGGTGCCCTGTTTACAGACTGGTATGCGCAACAGTCCTGTACGGCAGGAAGAGCTGCATTTATCCTGGGACAGCATCCTTTTCGTACAGGTCTTCTTACCATAGGGATGCCTGGTTCCGAACAGGGAATCCAGGACAACCAGCCCACCATTGCAGAATTGCTGAAACCCCTCGGATATACTTCCGGTCAGTTTGGAAAAAATCACCTGGGTGACCGGGATGCACATCTGCCCACCAATCATGGGTTCGATGAGTTTTTCGGAAATCTCTACCACCTCAATGCAGAAGAAGAACCGGAAACCTACTACTATCCCAAGGATGAAGAGTTCCATAAAAAATATGGCCCGCGCGGTGTGATTCACAGCTATTCTGATGGAAAAATTGAAGATACTGGTCCAATGACCCAGAAGAGAATGGAAACTGCTGACGATGAATTTACGGATGCTGCCATTGATTTTATAGAGAGAGCCCATAAGGCGGGCCAGCCGTTTTTCGTCTGGTTGAGTGCCACCCGAATGCATGTATGGACACGTCTGAAAGATGAAAGTATCGGTGTGACCGGCATTGGCCTTTACCCTGATGGAATGGTTGAACATGATAAAGCGGTTGGAAGGGTTCTTGATAAATTGCAGGAGCTGGGAATTGTGGACAATACAATCGTCATGTATTCCACCGATAATGGTGCTGAAAAATTCACCTGGCCCGATGGTGGAACCACCCCGTTTTATGGTGAAAAAGGAACAACCTGGGAGGGCGGTTTTCGTGTACCCTGTGTAATCCGCTGGCCCGGCACCATCAAGCCCGGGACAATTGACAACAATATCTATTCTCATGAAGATATGCTACCCACGCTGCTGGCAGCAGCCGGAGTACCGGATGTGAAAGAGAAACTATTAACCGGCTATCAGGCTGGCGATAAAAATTTCAAGGTTTATCTGGATGGATATAACCAGATGCCCTTCTGGAAGGGGGAAGTTGATACAGATCCGAGAAGAGAAATTTTCTATTTTGATCAGGGCGGAAATCTGAATGCGATCCGTTATGACAATTGGAAACTCCACTTTACAATTTTAGAGGGAGCCATAAATACAGCTTACCGCAAACAGCCAGCATGGCCTATTCTGATCAATTTGAGAGCTGATCCTTATGAAATGGCATGGAAAGAATCGTCCATGTATATCCGGTGGTTTGCGGATAACATGTGGACTTTTGTACCGGCTCAGGCAATTACCGGAGAGTTCCTGAAAACATTTGTTGACTTCCCTCCGGTACAGGGATCATCTCTGGGAGTGGATAAAGTGCTGCAACAGTTGATGAAAGCACCTCAAAATTAATTGAATTATCCTCAATGAGTTATTAGAATATTCGTATTGATTTTGAAAAGGTCATTGGCTGTTTATGGTCATTGGCCTTTTCTTTTTAGGTTGAATTGAATTAACTTTAGAAAAACATCCTTTGAAGCTTAAAATTACAAACGTATAAAATCAGACTTCATGAAAGTAAAATTATTTCCAGTGGTGGTGATCACCCTTCTGGTGCTGATCTCTTCAGCTTGTGGAGTAAAAACCAGAGAAGTAACTTCCGAAAAACCCAAACTTATTCTCCAAATCACCATCGATCAGATGCGTGGCGATTTTCCCATGCGTTATAAAGATCGCCTGGGAGAGGGTGGCTTTCGCTATCTGATGGAGCAGGGTACCCACTACACAAATGCCAACTTTCAACATGCCGATACTGAGACCCCCGTCGGCCATGCCGCACTTTTCACAGGTACATACCCGGCATACAACGGCATTGTGGCCGGCAACTGGTTCGATATGGATAAGGGCCGGGTCATATACAATTGCGAAGATGACCGCTATCCGATGATCGGAAAAGAACCGTCATTGGGGAAAGGCAGAGCTCCAACGAATCTGTTGTCTTCAACCATTGGCGATGAATTGGTGATCTCCAACAACAGTCAGTCCCGTATGTTCAGCGTCTCCATAAAAGACCGTGGTGCCATTCTTCCCGGCGGCCACACAGGCAAAGCCTTCTGGTATTCCAAAGCTGATGGTTCTTTCGAAAGTAGTACCTATTATTATGATGAATATCCTGACTGGGTAAAGCAGTGGAATGCACAAAAGCTTGCCGATAACTACAAAGATACCTCCTGGGAACTGTTGCATGACATTTCAACCTATCTCTTCGGGGAGGATGACGATCGTCCCTTTGAAGTTGATATGTTTGGGCTGGGAACCACATTCCCACATCATGTAACGGGGGATTCAAAGTATTTTTATGCATCACTCATAGGTACTCCATTCGGGGATGAACTGACAGCGGACTTTGCCAAGACCCTGATAAAAGAGGAGAAGTTAGGACTGGGCCAACAGACCGACTTTATGGCGATCAGCTTTTCCGTAACCGATTATATTGGTCACCTCTTCGGACCCTCAAGTCTGGAGGCTGAAGACAATGTATTGCGGGTTGATCGTTTGCTGGCCGATCTGTTCCGGTTCATAGACGAACAGGTTGGGCTCGACCAGACCCTGATCATTCTTTCCTCTGATCACGGAATGAGTGAGGCTCCTGAATATATGCAGAGCCTGGGATTTGAGGTAGGTCGACTCACCTCCGAAACCATCATCCAGGGTACCATAAATGATGCCCTTGAGGCCCGGCTGGGAGTTTCCGGAGATGTGATACGAATTTACGAACACCCATACCTCTATCTGAATGAAGAGGAGATCAGGAAAACCAAATACAGCATTGCTGAGATTGAAACAGCAGTGGCAGAAGAGATCATCAGGATTCCAGGCATGATAGGAGCTGTGACCCGGACTGATCTTATAAAGGGATCTTTTGCCCCGACAGCGGTAAATATGAAGATTCTTAACAACTTTCATCTTAAGCGATCCGGCCATGTGCATGTGATTGCAGACCAGTTCTGGTACTTCTACTACGAGATGGAAACCACCACACATATTGCAGCGATCCACTGCTCTCCCTGGACCTATGACACCTATGTGCCGCTATTCTTCGCGGGTTATGACATACCCAGCCAGCAAATTGCACGACCAGTTACACCCTATGATATTGCTCCCACCATTG
>QMPQ01000150.1 GCA_003648635.1 Bacteroidota bacterium
ACACCTGTATCATAGGGACCCCGCCACTGTGCCCAATTATTCTCGTATCCGGGAAGATTACTTTGCCCCATTAGAATGCAGGAGAATATAAACAGCAATGCTGTTATGCTAAATAGATGTTTCAAAGCGGTTCTATTTTTTATCGTAAACCAGGCTAGCTGAACGCTCACCTCTGGAGGAGGAAATATCAGATTGTATTTTTAGGACCTTACCGTCTTCAGCCAGGGTCCAGACTTGGGTGCTATTCATTTCAAATGTTTCACCCTGTCGGTTAAACTCTCTTTTAGACTTGATGGTCAGGCTGTTTCCATCTTCGGACCAGGAAAGCACAGAAGTAGAACTCCCTCTTTCGCCCTCATCAATGTTCTCTTTGCCATCCAAAGTCAATGTCTCGCTATTTGTCCTCTCCTCTCCATCCCTTCCCGTGCGGGTACGTTCAATGGTAATGGTGTTCCCCTCCTGCTTCACAGCTATTTTGAAGGCGGCAAAAGCTCTACCCTCACCCAGATCACTCTTATCTTCATTCAGGACCCATTCGCCTGTGAAATCAACTTTATCACCAGCAAAAGAGTTTGAGGGAATAGCCAGTAACGCGCATATCATGGACAATGATAGTACTTGAAAAAATCTGCCTTGTTTCATGGTTCTTTGGATTTAAGATGAGCAGGTAAGTTAGGGCATAGAGTAAGATAAGGCAAGGGAGTTGTAAGGAATTTTCATATGGGCCGACTACTAACAACAAAAACAGAAAGATGAAAGCAATATGGAACAATCAGATCATCGCTGAAAGCGACGACATCGTAAACGTTGAAGGAAACGCTTATTTTCCCGTCGAGGCGATTAATAAGGAGTTTTTGAAGGAGAGTGATACAGAAACTGTTTGTCACTGGAAGGGATTGGCGTCCTACTACAGTCTTAAGGTGGATGGTGCTGTAAACCAGGATGCAGCCTGGTATTACTCTGAGCCAAGACCTCTTGCTGATGGCATAAAGGGTAGGGTAGCTTTCTGGAAGGGTGTTGAGGTGGTCAAGGACTGATACACTGGCAAAGAGGATAAACAAATGATTGTCAAGAGCGTTATCAAGAAGTAAACACTATCAGATGAATAGAAGAGAATTGATCAGAAACATTGCAGCCGGGACTGTGACTATGTTTGTTGTCCCCGCTGCCTTTACCTCATGCGAGGATGACCTAGTAGATCCGGATGATAATAACGATCCGCCAGATGACAATATATTGACCATCGACCTGAGCGATGACAAGTACAGCAATCTTGCATCGGCAGGCGGTTTTGTAAAAGAAGGAGATCTCATTATCATTAACACAGGCGATGGATTCATTGCACTATCCAACATTTGTACCCATCAGGGCTGCTCTGTATCCTATAGTAGTGAAGACAATAACCTGCCCTGCCCCTGTCACGGATCTGTGTTCAGCACAACAGGTTCCGTGCTGGAAGGTCCGGCAGAGAATCCTTTGAGGAAGTATGAACTTAGCCAGGAGGGGGATATACTGACCATTACATTGTAAGAGGTTAAATAGGGCTCTATCCAAACCATCTTGCCATCAATTTCGTATATGTACGCAATGTGCTGTTAATTCAGCTTTCATTAACAAATGCGTGCCATGATAACGAAAAGAATCTTATACCTGGTAATTGTCGCCCTTGCGTTTTCAGGATGCAGCAAATATGGCTATGTCAGTCTGAATTTTCCACAGGCACCGGAGGCCTATATGCCCGATGATGTAAACTTTATTGCAATAGTGAACAGATCCCTTGTGGAAGAGGAGGATGTAAATGATAGGGTTATTGAAGCTATTGCGACCAGTGAAATAGCAGGTTCTGACCGCCTGGCTTCAGACGAATGTATCAAGGGTGTGTACGAAGGGGTCAAACAGTTGGGTGGAACTCAATTGATCATTCCCCAGGAAGTGAGATTGTATGGCACGGGGACCCGTGAAATGCCTGATTTGCTGGATTGGGACCTGGTTGCGAAAATCTGCGAGTCCGAAGAAACCGATGCCCTGCTGGTGCTGGAGACTTTTGATTCTAATACGGATCTCCTGATGTCGGCAGCAACAAATCAGGTTGCAGCGATTATTTCAACAGGTTCACCTACAGCAAGCATACCCAGCCAGGTGAAAATGAATGTTGTGTGTTACTGGCGCCTCTATCATCCGGGTACTAAATCCATCATCGATCAGTACCAGCATACCAGTTATATGACCTTCGATCTAAATGGAGGGATGCCTCCACCCAATGCCCTTCCGGAAACTGCTTATGCAGCTGGTATTGCCTACATTCAACGCTATCTGCCAGGTTTTTATGTAGTAAGAAGAGATTTGTATAAAAGAACCAGCGGGTCGGCAAAGAATCAGTTTATGGCAGGATACCGTAGAGCCGAAGTGGCTAACTGGCAGGGAGCTATTGAGATATGGGACGAATTGTCGGACGATAGTAAACAGAAGACTGCAGGAAGGGCCTGTCTCAATATTGCAGTGGCGAACGAGGTATTGGGGAACACGGATCTTGCCCTGGACTGGGCGAAAAAGTCTTATGAATTCTATGATGATAAGCTGGGAAGAAACTATTCAAAAATATTGCTGAGAAGAAAAAGCTTTGAAGATTAATTTTTAAGCTTATTTCAAGGTTTCTATCAATATGACGCCATTTCCTCCACGGGATCCATATATGGCGGCATTGCCATCTTTTAAAACGTTTATGGATTTCACCTGGCAGGGTTGAATCCATGCGATACTGCTGGTGGTCTGGTCGTCGACTACGTATAGCGCAGTGGTAGAAAGGGAAAATGAATTGGTGCCTCCCCTGACATAGACATCACGTCCCACCACAGTAACCCCGGACAGCTGTCCACTTATCAGATCAAAAATACTTGAGTAGCTACAAAACCTATCGTTCTTATTTTCCATGTGGCTCACGCCAAAGCTCAGATCCTTTTCACTGATATAACCATATCCTACGGCTATTTCTCTGTTCTCTTCTGAATCGATGAACTCGAGATTCAATTGCACAGAGTCGGTATTTGCATGAACCTTTTTTCTCATAGTCTTGAAGGCCGTGGGATTGACTTTGATGACATCATTTTCCATGCATACAATGGAAAACTGTCCCAGGGAGTCCGACATAGAGCTTGCTTTTGCCTTCTTTGAGGTGATTTCTATATGTTGTACAGGGTAGCTATCAAAAACGGTTAAGGTGCCATGCACTACCCTGGATTGGGCATGTACCACAGAGGCCACTGAAAACATAAGAGCCAGGAATACTATCGATTTCATAATTTATGGTGTATTAACTGCTGAGCATCATTAGCCTGGTAAAAGTACGGAAAACCATGCCCGAATTGGACATAACTGGAGTCGAAAAACTCTCATCGCCCAAGGTATGGATGCCCAGTAGTTCATAGCTCGATTGAGCACGAAGAACAATTACCTTTCCAGCTTTTGTCATGCAATATAAGTTTCCATTAACACAGATGGGAGATCCATAGATTGGACCTGCGGGCCTCTTTTTCCAAAGGACTTCACCCGTGGCCAGTACCAGGCAAGCAACGCTCCCATTGTCCAGAAACATAAACAACAGCTCACCCACAGCAATTGGAGTGGGGACATAGGGTGACAGGTTTGGAGGCAGGGAATAGCTTGCCGTATCTGCAACAGGATAAAGGCTCTCATCCACCTCCAAAACCACTGCTTCACCCTTCCGGCAGGCAACGATCATTCCATTTGCATAGATGGGCGATGCCACAACCCGGTGATGTAAAAGTGATTTACGTTCCCACAGAACTTCTCCTGTTTCCGGATCAACAGCCGTAAAACCATGGGACCAGCTGGTAAATATCAGCATAGCTTTCTGGTTCTTTCTTTGAACCAGGAAGGGGGTCGAAAAGGAGTTCCCAACGGCACTCTCCCGTTTCAGTTCCCAGCCCACTTTTCCTGTCTGTTTATCTACAGCGACCCATGAACTCTTCTGCGAACTGCTCTCCTCCTGTTCACGGGTAAAAATTACATATCTTTCCGTAAGAACAAGGGAGCTCCCACCACCATGACGAGCCTCTATCCCTCCGAATTCAGCCTGCCACTTCAGTGTTCCATCATGGCTTAAGGCAGCAATCCTGGTTAGCTCTTTGCTATACCAGACAGTGTATACCTGCGATTCATCAACGGCCGGAGAAGGAGTAGCATGGTTATTGTCCTTGTGCATTTTAAGGTCGGTCACTTTGAACTCTTTTTGCCAGAGAAGTTCCCCGTTCTGTTCATCGATGGCCATTACATATCCCTTATCGCTTTCATCATCCGAGCTCGTGACAAAGATCCTGTCATTCCATACCACTGGCGAAGCATGTCCGGTTCCGGGAAGAGAAATTTTCCAGCGAAAATCACTTTCCTCCCAGCTAGTCGGAGCCTTACGGATTGCATCTATTCCCTGGCCATCAGCTCCCCGGAATCTTGTCCATTGATTGATGTCTTTATCTGAAGATGAAGAACTCCCGATTAACAGAAGAAATGAAAACGCAAGGTACAGACAAGGCATAATATTTTATTAGATCGTCAATGTAACAATTAATTACAAAGGTCCGGAAGATTGATAAGGCCAAAGAGATCATATATTTGAAATTGACTGAAAGGTGTATTATCTTACGCACTACTTAACCAAAAACTTAAGCTATGAAAATCTTTGTAGGTACTATACTGGCCATTTTAGTAATTGCAGGCACTTCCTGCGAGCAAGCGCTGAATGTTGAAAAAGAGAAAGAAGCGATTATGGCTGTTCTCCAGGAGGAAGGTGCTGCTGTTATTGCACAGGATAAGGATCGCCTGTTTGCCCTTCATGTTCAGGACGATTTTGAAACAAGACTGGAACTGGGTGAATATGGGTTCAACAGCTATAAAGGCTGGGGTGAGGTTAGTGGTCTTCTTGGGGACTGGATTGATAGCGATGGTGATGTGGCGGGTGAGAATCCCGTTAATACAAAGGAGAATATGGTCATAAAAGTGACCGGTAACACTGCCTGGCTCACCTACGATAATAAATGGGTATGGACCAATGATGGAATCAAAGATGGATACAATAATATCCAGATAATTTTTCTGGAAAAGATAAAGGGGGAGTGGAAGATTTCATTTACAGCCATCTACAGCAAATCCCAATTATAGACATTTCCTTCTTCTACCAGCTTCTAAGCCATGGCTGAATGGAGTAAGAAAATTCACTCTCTTCAGCTGGCAAGATGTATCGTTTCATAGGTGGCGGGCCACAGCTTCCACCGCCCAGTCCACATTGATTCATATCAACAGTCAGAATCGTAGATTTCCTTTTTGTCAGTTCGTAGGGATGATTGGCTTTATGGAGATCCAGAGGCGTATAGTGCAAAGCGCTGAAATTCATATGGTTTTTAGCCTTAATCAATAGTCCAACTCCAGAATGATTGGTCACAGAGGCCCATCTGACAGCGGTTCTGTTTCCACAATCCTGTGGTCGTACGTAGGATTCAAACATATCATCAACTGTGGTTGAATATTTACTGATGGCTGCCGACCGGTTCCGGTCCGGATAGTTTTCATGAGGTCCGGCTCCAAAATAGTTTACATTTTCAAATCCTTCAGGAAGGTGCATGAGAAATCCGATTTTAGCCAGGTACCATCGACCGGTATTGTCTGGATTGATGATATTGTTGACCTCAATGGTACCATCTCCATAAATTGTAAAGTTAGTCTGGGTACTTACAGCATATCCTGTTGGGCTGGTCGATTTCACATCTGTAGCGATAGCCACCGTATTGTCTTCATTCAGCTGTACTTCGAAACTAATAACTTCAGTATCCAGGTCATATAATTGTTGTTTGACCCAACGGGGTCCCGGCCCATAACCGAATATAAAATCATTATCGGTGGGCGCCCGGAATATATTAAGCATAGGGCCTCCAATGGAAGATTCCTGTGCCTCCGGCCAATGGATTAATTCTGTTTCAGGTTTTACTGGCTCAATGGCCTCTTTTGCAGTTTCTATGATCGCTGTATTGTAGTACTTCAGCTGAGTGATAGTCCCCACCTTTTTATTAAAGGTCACTGTAAAATTCTTTCCTTTCACGAGCACCTCAGAGTCGCTCTCCTTCATTGACAAAGGAGGCAAATCTTCCGAAGCAAGATCAGTTAAGGCTGGTGTATCGTAGGGAACCTGGAACTGTTCCCAGGCCAGAACATGACCTGGCCTGGCCCATTGCTCCTCGGTTTTCAAACTGAATAGGATCTTTAGAAAATACTCTCCTCCGGCAACAAGTTCAGGCTTGGTAAAGGGTATCGTTATTTCTTTTGAATTCCCGGGATCAAGATCCAGGGCTTCCAGTTCACCGGCCTGTATGACACTGCCATTGCACTCAAGCTCCCAGCTTAACTTGAATTTATTCAGATTGAAAAATTGATACTTATTTTTTATCTCAACTTTTCCCGGAAGCAGGTCATCAGCCTTAAAACCAACATACTGATACACCTTTTTCATTTCCTCCATCTTGGCGGTAACCTGACGGTCCGGAGTGGTAAGTCCGTTGATGCAGAAGTTCCAATCGGTGGGCCGGTCCCCATAATCTCCTCCGTAAGCAAAAAAATATTCGTTCTCATTACCCGGAATGGGTTTGGCCAGTCCCTGGTCCACCCAATCCCAGATACAACCACCGATCAGACGTGGGTGTTTCTCAATGACGTCCCAGTATTCCTGAAGATTTCCAACCGAGTTACCCATGGCATGGGCATATTCACACATGATAAAGGGTTTTGGATTATCCTTGGCCCCCGTTTTGTCCATCCATTCGACCTTGGGGTACATGGTGGATTCGATATCGGCAATCTCATTGTATCTCTCGTAATGTACCGGACGTTCCTGATCTCTCTCTTTTATGGCAGCGGTGCAAGCCTCAAAATTTACTCCGGGACCAGCTTCATTGCCAAGTGACCAGATGATGATGGAAGGATGGTTTTTATCCCGTTCTACCATACTGACCACCCTGTCCACATGGGCTTTCTCCCAGCTCACTGCATGTCCCAGCGAAGCTGCCTCATAACCCATTCCGTGCGATTCTATATTGGCTTCATCAATCACATAGATTCCGTGGATATCACATAATTTATAGAAATCGGGATGATCGGGGTAATGACAGGTACGAACCGTGTTGACATTGAATTGCTTGAAAAGCTCAATATCGCGCCACATGCTTTCCAGACTCACATGCCTTCCGGTATAGGGATCGTGTTCATGGCGGTTCACACCTTTTAACAGCACACTCTTTCCATTCACCCACAACTGCTGATCCGCAATTTTTATTTCGCGGAAACCGAAAGGAGTGGAAAGAACTTCAGTGATGGTATTGTTTTCATCTTTTAACACCAGTATGACCTGGTAGAGATTGGGGATCTCAGCAGACCACAGTCTGGGATTGGCCACTTCATATGAATCGGATGCCCTGAGATCTTTGGCATCAGAGGGTAAGACCGCCGGAACTGAGAGGATCAAATCACCGGATTCGATCTTTTTCCCAAATTCTGCAAGATAGATATCGCAAACAGCGGTACCTGAGCTGCCAAAGTTTCGGAGGTCAAGGTCGACATTCAGATTTGCAGCGGAATAATCCTCATTGAATGTAGTTTTGAGTGAGAAATCCCAGAGATGAATTTTAGGTGTGGCATAGAGGTATACATCTCTGTAAATGCCACTTAATCTCCAGAAGTCCTGATCCTCCAGGTAAGAGCCATCGCTCCATCTGTACACCTCTACGGCGACCATATTTTTCCCTGGGGTGACATACTGAGTGATATCAAACTCGGCCGGGGTCATGCTTCCCTGGCTGTACCCGACTTTTTCTCCGTTCACCCAGATATAGAATGCACTCTTGACACCGGCGAAGTGTATAAAAATCTCCTTACCATCCCATTCAGCCGGTAACACAAACTCTTTTCGGTATGATCCCACAGGATTTGGCAGTTCATTATTGGTGAAATTATCAGGTGTTTCCCCCATTACAAAGGGGGGATTTTTTGCAAATGGATATCTCACGTTGGTGTAGATCGGCTTTCCATACCCTTTCATTTGCCAGTTTGAAGGGACTTCAATATCATCCCAGTAGCTGACATCATAATCCATTTTATAAAAATCCATTGGACGTAAATCAGGATGCTTCACCCAATTGAATCTCCAGGTGCCATTCAGGTCAAGCAGATAAGGTGAATGCAGCCTGACATCCTCTGAAGCTTCTTTGATAGTAGCATAGTGAATGGCATGAGCTCTGGGGGATTCTTTATTTATCCCAATTACCAGTTCATTTTCCCAGTCATTTTGAACTGCCTGCTGACTCATAAGTGTGATAGCCGGCAATAGAAATATAACGAGCAATGCACTTCTCCTAAGCTTTTTCATCATGGAAAGGTTTTGAGGGTTTCACCTATGTCTAAAGATAAAGTCTAATCCATAGATAAACAAACTCTCAGGGATAGTCCGCATATACTTAGGTTACATATTATAGGAGAAAATCCGGATGGTTTTTTTAGAGCAGGCCTTTTTCTTTCAGTGAATCCTTGATCTGCTTATGATACTTCCAGAACTTAACGTCTATCTCTCTTAGTATCTTCTGGAATTCAGGTAGGTCATCTACGTTTTCGAATAGGGGATCATCCATCCCCAGAAACAGAACGTACCAGTATGGATATTTCTCCTGTTGGGAAAACTGATCCATGTATTCAATGGCCTTCTCTGTATTGCCCATGTAGGAATAATACCCTGCCAGGCTCAGGCCCCTGTAGATGGATTGATCGTTTTCGGCAAACTCAAGGTATTCCTGAAAATATACTTCAGACTCTTCTGTCATTCCCAGTTCTGACAGAATCAGTCC
>QMPQ01000151.1 GCA_003648635.1 Bacteroidota bacterium
GACCATCATCCAGCCCTTCTGCTGTGGTTAAACGCTTCTCCTTGCCCCCTGTAACTGGAATGGTATATACATCATAATTGCCATTCCGTTCTGCACAATAAGTAAGGGTCTTCCCATCTGGCGATATTCCATGCCAGTAAGAAGGACTTAAGGGAGTAACCTTTTTAGGTTCACCGCCTTCAATAGGGAGGGTATAGATCATGGAACGGCCGGTTTCTGTCCCATCGCTGATCACCATCATCTTTCCATCGAATGATATACCGTGATCGTTATTGATCCTTTTGGCAAAGCCGGTGGGGATTAATTCTGGATTTCCACCTGCTACCGGGATCTTATACAGGAGTCCGCGACTGTTGTAAATCAGAGTTTTACCATCGAGAGTCCAGTTAGGAGCTTCGATATGACTATTGGTATGATAAACAACCCTTCTGTCGAAGGATGCAATGGCAATGGTTTCAAGTGTGCTTTGAACTTCCTTCTCGGAATCTGGCTTTTCTACTAGATCTTCTATCATAACATTGGAAAATATGGCTGTTTCAATGGCATCGTTGTTGTGAGCACTGACGCCCATACCGATGTAAAAAGGTTCTGTTACAGGGAGCTTAAAGCTTCCTCCGGAAAATTCCAGGGGATTATCTCCACTTGCCACTGACATGGAGAAATAATCACCTCTTTTCTCAATACGCACCCGTTCTGGTGCTGAAATATTCGCTTGAATTTCATTGGTTATGTCCCCCGCAACACCCCTGTACTGGATAGAAGTGAGTCCATCTCCATGTACTGCCACATCAACATATACCGAGGCCGTATCCAGGTCCTGCCGGATAATCAGGCAGGCTTTCCGGTGGGGGTCCAGCCCCTCACCTACCCAATCAATATCTGCAGCAATGGAAACATCGCCCGATACTTTTTTCCATACATAGTGAAGCTCATCACTGGCGAACCACATATTGGTTCCACCTCCGGAAACTGCATAGGAGCTGTCTGAGGAGTTAAATTCAACCGACCCCTTATACCCAACATTTCCAATATCAGTATTCCCTTCAAAAATACCCAGATTGGGTTCTGTGTTGCATGAGCCCAGGGCCAGGAGCAAAATGATCCAGGCACCGTGAATCTTTAATTGTTTCATTCGAATCTTTTTAGGTTAAGCTTAGATGGTGAGTATAGTAGATAGTACAGTTCTGATTTTCATATTGATTCCTCTTTTGGGTTTTAAGATACAAATGTTTTAAGTTCCTCTTCGATTAAACCAATTGTTTCTTTTTCCAGCCCAAGAAGGCGGGTTAATCCATCCATCTGCTGCCTGTCACATATGTTACCCGTGCCTTCATTGGATTGCGCTTACTTTTGTTTCATTATAAATAAATACAATGCATTTGCTAAATTAGTGAATAGATGTATCTTAGCCAAGATGTCATTTTTTTTCTTGAATGTAATGAGCATTCCCTTAGGCATTTACATAAAATAAAATACCAGCCCAATGAAACTCCCAAGAACTTATTACAATCCAATCTCCCTGTTCGGAAGCATTCTTGCTGCCGTAACCACTTTGATCATCATTTTCTTCATGATCGCCATGACCTTCTTTGATACTGATGATACGGGATCCTATGCAGGCATATTCATATACATGGTATTACCTGTATTTCTGATTATCGGACTCATTCTTATTCCCATCGGGATGTCCAGGAGATCCAGGAGAATCAAAAGAGAGGGAGAAGATAGTGTTGTATCAAAAATCGTTCTTGATCTTAGCAATCAAAGGCACTGGAATGCGGTGGGTCTGTTTATTCTTGTCACCATCCTGTTCCTTATGATTACCGGGATTGGCACTTATAAAGCATTTCACTATACAGAGTCCAATGAATTTTGCGGAACGCTCTGTCACAGTGTAATGGAACCGGAACACGTTGCTTACCAGGAATCTGCACACTCACGGGTGACCTGTGTACAGTGCCATGTTGGGGAAGGAGCTGAATGGTATGTGAAAAGCAAACTTTCCGGATTGTACCAGGTCTATTCGGTCACATTTAACAAATATCCAACTCCCATTGAAACCCCTGTTCATAGCCTGAGACCTGCCCGCGAAACCTGTGAGGAGTGTCACTGGCCCGAAAAGTTCTATTCATATAATCTTCGAAATGAAAAGAACTTTCTGGCAGATTCGGCGAATACGCAATGGAATACCATGCTTAAAATGAAGATTGGATCAGAACATAGCGCTCATGGATTGATTGAAGGTGTCCACTGGCATATTAATTCGGACGTTAAAGTGGAATACATTGCCTCAGACAAAAAGAGGGAGTATTTGCCCTGGGTCAGATATGTAAATAAAGCAACAGGAGACACCATTGTATACAACGATATTTATGAGTCATATGATCAGGAAGCCCTTGATTCAATGGAGCTAAGAGAGATGGATTGCCTGGATTGTCACAACCGGCCTTCCCACCAATTTCTCCCCCCCCAGAAGTTTGTTGATGACATGTTGGCCGCAGGCACCATTCCGGTTGAGTTGCCGGAAGTGAAATTCCTGGCCATGCAGATATTCAACAATACATTTAGTACCCGTGATTCTGGAAGTATGTTTATCAGAGAGGAAGTCAATAATTTTTACAACTCCAGCTATCCTGAGTTTGCAGCTGAAAACCAAAGCATGATCGATCAGGCCATTGAAGGCTTGTTGGCAGGTTATAACAAGAACATCTTCCCGGAGATGAAAGCAAGCTGGGATGCCTATCCAAATCATATCGGTCACAGTGAATTCAACGGATGCTTCAGATGCCACAACGGAAACCATGAAAGCGAGGAAGGTAAGGTCATTTCAAGAGACTGTAATCTGTGTCATACCATCCTTGCCCAGGGAAATGCTGAGAATTTCCAGACAACAAGCATTGATATGCCTTTAGAGTTCCAGCATCCCGTTGACATAGATGAGGCCTGGAAAGAAATGGCCTGCGCGGATTGCCACAGGTCTCTTTACTAAAATCAGCTCTTAAAAGCAGATAACTGTCATATTGTCATTCATTTACGCGATTTGAATGCCATAATGGCATTGTCTTATTTATTCTACTTCTCTGGCTCAGATTTTGATCAGTATGTATTCGCAAATACTGAATTTAAAAAGATCAAAATATGGACCTGAATAAATATACAATCAAAGCCCAGGAAGCTGTGCAAAGGGCACAGCAACTTGCATTAGAGAATGAAAACCAAGTCATTGAGTGCGGGCACCTGCTCAAAGGTGTCTTACTTGTGGATGAGAATGTGATACCCCATCTGTTTAACAAGTTATCAGCCAACCTGAATAGCTTTAATCTTGCGCTCGACCAGCACCTGAAGAGTTATCCGCAGGTAAGTGGCGGGCAACAATATCTGTCTGATCATGCAAACAAAGTATTGATCCATGCGCTGAACAGCAGGAAGGAATTTGGCGATGAGTACGTGACTCTGGAGCATCTCCTGCTGGGAATACTTCAAAGCAAAGATAGTACCAGTCAGATCCTGAAAGATGCGGGAATGAATGAAAAAGAACTGAAGGCGGCAATAAAAGAGTTTCGTAAGGGTTCCAAGGCACAAAGTCAAACCGCGGAGGAAACCTACCATGCATTGGATAGATATGCCATTCATTTAAACAAACAGGCCGAAGATGGGAAACTTGATCCGGTCATTGGAAGAGATGAAGAAATTCGGCGTGTGCTGCAAATCCTCTCCCGCCGCACCAAGAATAATCCTATTCTGGTGGGTGAACCAGGAGTTGGAAAGACAGCAATAGCCGAGGGCATTGCCCTTCGTATTGCAAATGGTGATGTTCCCGATGACCTGCTAAACAAAGAGATTTACTCACTTGACATGGGTGCCCTGATAGCCGGAGCTAAATACAAAGGAGAATTTGAGGAACGGCTTAAAGCTGTTGTAAATGAGGTGATCGGATCGGACGGCAGTATTGTCCTGTTTATTGACGAGATCCATACACTCGTTGGAGCAGGCGGAGGAGGAGAAGGAGCCATGGATGCAGCTAACATTCTAAAACCGGCCCTCTCGCGGGGCGATTTGCGGGCCATAGGAGCTACCACATTAAATGAATTCCAGAAATACTTTGAAAAAGACAAAGCGCTGGAGAGGCGATTTCAGAAGGTACTGGTGGATGAGCCCAGCGAGGAGGATGCTATTTCCATTTTAAGAGGCATTAAGGAGAGATATGAAAACTATCATAAGATCAGAATCCGGGATGAAGCTATCATCAGTGCAGTTCAGTATTCCATCCGTTATATCAATGACCGCTTCCTGCCTGATAAAGCCATTGACCTTATCGATGAGGCGTCCGCCCATCTCCGTCTGGAAATGAATTCAAAACCTGAAGTAATTGATGCTCTTGACCGGAAAATTCAGCAAGTGGAGATCGAACGAGAAGCCTTTAAACGTGAGAAAGATAAGGTTCGGGTGGAACAGCTGGGGAAACAGTTGTCGGAGTTGGATGAGGAACGTAAACAGCTATCTGCCCGATGGGAAAGTGAAAAAAATGTAGTTTTCGAAATACAGAAAACAAAACAGTTGATCGAAGAACTGAAGTATCAGGCTGAAAAAGCCGAGAGGGATGGAGATCTGGGAAAAGTTGCAGAGATTCGTTATGCACAGCTTCCCCAGGCTGAAGAGAACCTGGCCACATTCATAGAGAAACTGAATGAGACCGAAACCAGTGGGAGCAGGCTTATGAGAGAGGAAATTACTTCGGAAGATATTGCTTCTGTGGTCTCCAAGTGGACCGGCATCCCGGTTACAAGGATGCTTCAAAGCGACAGAGAGAAACTGCTAAATATTGAAAAGGAATTGCATCACCGTGTGGTGGGGCAGGAAGAAGCCATCGAAGCGCTTGCTTCATCCATTAGAAGAAGCAGGGCCGGGCTAAGCGATGAGAGAAGGCCAGTAGGGTCCTTCCTTTTTCTGGGCACCACCGGAGTAGGAAAAACTGAACTTGCTAAAGCCCTGGCGGAATATCTCTTTAATGATGAGTCCCTGATGACCCGCATCGATATGAGCGAATACCAGGAAAAACATTCGGTCTCCCGGCTGGTGGGAGCACCTCCTGGATATGTAGGGTACGATGAAGGAGGTCAGCTAACCGAAGCTGTACGCAGGAAACCCTATTCGGTTATTCTGTTAGATGAGATTGAAAAGGCTCATCCGGATACATTCAATATCCTGCTCCAGGTGCTTGAAGATGGCCGACTCACCGACAATAAGGGCCGAATTGCCAACTTCAAGAATACCATCATTATCATGACCTCCAATATAGGCTCAGATCTTATTCGGGAGAATTTTGAAACACTGGATGAATCCAATATGGACCAGATCATCGAATCAACAAAAAACCAGGTATTTGAACTGCTGAAGCGAAGTGTTCGTCCGGAGTTCCTGAATCGCATCGATGAATTTGTGATGTTTAAACCACTGACCAGGAAAAATATGGAGGGGATCATTCAGATTCAGCTTAAGCATCTCAAAGCACAGCTCGCCAGGCAGGATATCTCCATTGAACTAAGTGAGTCTAGCATTAAATTCTTAATAAATGAAGGCTACGACATGCAATTTGGCGCCCGACCATTGAAGAGATTACTCCAGAAGAAGATCCTGGATGGACTATCCATCGCCATACTTGATGGAAGCGTAAGCCCGGGCACGCATGTGAAAGTTGATGTGGAAGATGGGATTATACAATTCCGCACTAAACTACCAGAACAAAATGTAGAGTTACTGAAAGCAGGTTTGAATTAAGGCTCATGAAAAATTATTGCTATATTCGTCCGGATAAAAATATCTGATATGAAGATTTCACAAAACAGAAGAGGGTTTTTAAAGACCTCAACAGCAGGCGCCCTGGGTATAATGGCTCTGGGCCCACTGGGATGTACAACAGCTTTTGCAAATGATAAGAAAGACTTTGGAGTCGGACTACAGCTTTATAGCATCCGTGATGCCATGGCCGCTGATGTACCAGGATCATTGAAGAAAGTATCTGACCTGGGGTACAAATACCTTGAGATGGCCGGCTATTCGGATGGCGAGTTTTATGGCTATGCTCCTGCCGAATTTAAAAAGATGGTAAGCGACCTGGGAATGGAAATTCTCAGCAGTCATACAATGGTAGAAGCAGCAGGTATAACACTGGATAATGCAAAAATCATGGCCGATGCTCATGCTGCTCTGGATGCAAAATATTGTATTCAGCCCTGGGTAAATGAACCAGATCGTAACATCGAAACGTATAAAAAGATGATCGGCGACTGGAACCAGGTAGGGACAATCATGAAAGAAGTAGGTATTCAGTTTGGCTATCACAACCACAACTTTGAATTCCTCAATATCGACGGTATTGTTCCCTATTATGACCTCTTTTTACCTGAGATGGATGCAGACCTGATCACCATGGAAATTGACCTTTACTGGGTTACTAAAGCTGGCCAGGATCCCGTGGAGATGTTCAATAAATATCCCGGACGTTTCCAGCTCTTTCACCTGAAAGATATGTATGAGGAAACAGAGCCTTACTTCGATATCATGAAGGATGATATTGCTCCGGTTGGTGCAGGCAAGATTGATTTCAGAAGAATTATGGCTGCCAAAGAAGTGGCAGGTATGAAGCATTTCTTCGTGGAAGATGACAACCAGGGCAATGGAAAGCCTTTTGAAGGTATCGAAACCAGTATAAATAATGTCACCACCCATATCCTGACTTAGGAAACTGGGGTATCTAAGCAATAAAAAACATGAAATATGTACTCCCTTGTAAACGGTTTGTTTGCAGGGGATTTTTTATAACTGTAAAAATGACTTTTCTTGCACTTCTTGATTAAACCAATGTCTAAAGTTATAATCTAAGCAGTGATTTAGGAGGGTGTATTCAGCCTCTTAAAACGCTGACAGCCCAACATGAAGTATTATACCCTCTATGAATTGAAACATCATTTAGTAATTGTCTGTATTATTTTTCTTATCCCGGTTAATTCAATTTCACAGGAAAGTATAGCTATCAACCCTATCTCCGGTCAGGTAATTTTTGACGGCAAGCCGGATGAAGCAGTATGGAACGAAGCAAGTGTGTTTCCCCTTATTGTTCACTCTCCAAATTTTGGGGCCGAGCCATCCGAGCGAAGTGAGGTGATGATAGCCTATAACCAGGAGTTTTTATGGATTGGAGCAAGACTGTTTAGCGAGGATCCAGGCAACATTACCTCCACCAGTAAAAAAAGAGACGAGCAATCCAGGAACTCGGATCAATTCGGGATCCTCCTGGATACCTACGACGACAATGAGAATGCCCTGGCCTTTTTTACCATGCCTTCCGGAGCCAGGATTGACTACACCGTTTCCAATGATGGAGAAGGCGGTGGCGGGGGTGGCATGGGCTCCATCAACCGGAGCTGGAACACCTTCTGGGATGTGAAAACTACAAGAGACGAACATGGATGGTATGTGGAAATGCGGATCCCTTTTTCAAGTCTGCGTTTTCAAACGATAGATGGTAAGATTAAGATGGGTATGATTTTGAACCGCAGGATCAGCTATATGAACGAAACTGTAACCTATCCACTCATTGATCCAAAATATGGATTCACTGCTTCAGTCAAGCCATCTCAAGCCCATACTATAGAATTTGAAAATATTGAAGCTCACAACCCGGTGTATATAGCCCCTTATGCACTGGGCGGATTCTCCAGCAGCTGGGAGTTGAATGAGGAGGAAACCGAGTACGTAAAAAAAGATGAAACAAAACTGGAAGCCGGATTGGATGTAAAATATAGCCTTACCAGCAATCTGACACTCGACCTGACTGTTAACACTGATTTTGCGCAGGTGGAAGCAGACGATCAGCAAGTGAATCTGACCCGTTATTCCCTGTTTTTTCCTGAAAAGCGCCTTTTTTTCCAGGAACGATCCGGCATATTTAATTTCAGTCTGGGGGGACGGTCTGATAACCTGTTCTACAGCCGTCGGATTGGTATTGTGGATAGTGAGCAGGTCCGAATTTATGGCGGGGCCCGGTTGACGGGACGGATCAACAAGTGGGATGTGGGAATCCTGGATATGCAAACGGCAAGCTATGGAGAAACACCATCCGAGAACTTCGGTGTGGCCAGACTTCGCAGGCAGGTAATCAACCAAAATTCTTATGTGGGTGGCATTATGACCACCAGGATCGGTACAAATGGCAATTATAATGTGGCCTATGGCGTGGATGGTATTATCCGGATGTTCGGAGACGATTACCTGGATGTGAGGCTTGCTCAATCCATGGAAACCGGAGCCGAGAACAAGGTCTTTTCAAGCGATCCCACCTTTGTGGGGATTACCTGGGAACGCAGGACTGATGAAGGTTTTGCCTATGACCTGAACTATACCTTTACCGGAGAACAAATGAACCCCGATGTGGGGTTTCTAAGGCGTAATGATATCCAGGGGATGGGCGGCAGGTTGCAGTATGGCTGGATTGGCGATGAAACATCAAAGTTTTTTAGTAACCGTGCCATATTCCAGGTACGAAGGAACAACCGGGTATCGGATGGCAGCCTGGAATCCATGGAGATCTCACCCGGCTGGTTCATAAGCACAAAGATGGGCCTGGGCGCCTTTGTGGAGCTTAAGTACATGAAGGAGGGGGTTGACGAGGATTTTGATTTGTCTGATGATGTCATGGTCCCGGCTGGAGAATACGCGTTCACTGCTTTTGAGGCCAGGATTTTCACCCCTTCGTCTAAACCCATTGGGGCCATGATCAAATTTGAGGCGGGGGGCTTTTTTGATGGGAATATTGTTTCTGTGGGAGTAGAGCCCATCCTGAACCTCTCTGCAAGTCTGCAGCTATCCGGTGCCTACCAGTTTAA
>QMPQ01000152.1 GCA_003648635.1 Bacteroidota bacterium
AGACCAGTACCAGTCTGGAACTGTAAGCATTCATCTTTCATGTGCAGCAGCTCGCCACAGCCATATACTTTCATGGCGATGATCGCCTTGCCATTGTCTTTCATGCGCGTAAGCACCTTCTGTACAGTAGGAACATCAGCATCCATCCTGGCGCCTCCCGGATTAAACCGAGCCAGATCCACCTCCACCCATGGCTCGTCTGCCGCAGTCTCCAGAGCACCAATAGAGTGGCAGGAAATACCATGTGCGCGTAAAATACCCTCCTCCTTTGCCTCTGCAAGCGCCTCCATGGCACCCTTCATGTTTTCGTTCCATTGAGGATCTGTAACAGCATGAAGAAGAATGATATCCAGGTAGTCTGTTCCCAGTTCAATCCTGAAACGATCCAGGTCCTTTTTCACATCTTCGTAAGTTTTTGAATTGGTCTTGGTCAGGATAACCACTTCTTCCCGATTCACCTTTTTTAATGCCTCTCCAACATGAGGATGTGAGCCATACTGATCGGCAGTCTCCCAAAAATTGATCCCATCATCATAAGCGGCTCGAAGCATATCCGACACACCCTTGATACCCAATTGCCGCGTCTGGTTAGAAGCTCCTCCAAATCCATGGGTTCCTGTTCCCATAGCCATCCGGGACATCTCAATACCAGTGTTGCCCAGTTTAATCCTGTCGTGTGGGTATAGCTTTTCTTCCAGGGCCAGTGCCTCATATGGAAAAGCAGCCAATAATGCAGAGCCTGCAAGCGTATTCCTGATAAATGTCCTTCTTTTCATAATGCTTTCTGTATTATTTCAAAGGGTAATATACCTATTGTTCAAACCAAAATCCAGTATAATTGTTTAGTCTTGCTTCTTCATCACCTTTTCAACAGCTTCCAGATAGCCGTATTCCCAACGCATATCGGGCAAGAGGTAAGCCCCTTCGACCCATTCGTTCCAGGAAAAAAGCGTAATCAGTTTGGCCTGGTCAGGATGTTCCTCCAGGTAATCCCGTGCCTTTTGAAGATAGGCGGAAAAACTTTCCGGTGAGTTGTTGTAGTGAATCACATTGGCTTGTCCCTTGGCCGGGAACCTGGGGGTATCGTCCCATCCAATGGAAACATTAGGGAAGTAGGGAATGTCCAGCGCATCATCCCAGTTCTCCCTGCGCTTCATGGCCTCTTCGCCCCATACGATGTAATCTTCCAGACCCTCACCCTGTCCCCAGTTATATTTGGTAACACTGTTTATGCCAAGCATAGAGACCAGTTCGCTATTACTCTTTCCTTCACTTAAATCATGTCGTAAGATTCCCGGATTCTTCTCATTCCCTCCAAAGGCAATAATCTGAATATGTAATCCGGGAAAACCAGCTTTAATGGTCTCCGTCCTGAAATAGTCCAGCGCTTCTTTGGCCCCGCCCAGTCCATTACAATCCTCCACAAACTTGTGGAAGTTGAAGATAGAAAATACCGGTAAGCCATCGATTTTGAAATAGTTTGGCTGGTGGAAATACTTATCAATCACCCGGTCCACAATAATCCGGTAGTTCTCCTGATCCACAGAACCAGTCCAGAGCAGGGAATCAGAGTCATACTTATAATGGTTCCAGTAATTCTTCTTGACATCATGGTTGGCCCACATCAGGTAAAACTGCATCTTCTCACTGTTTTTTGCCTGAAGGAAGCCATTGTTAATGGAGCTTTCAAGAAAAGGTCCCCCATCGAACCAGTACCAGTCGAATATAAAGACATTGACTCCGTGATCTGTTGCAGCATCAATCCACTTCTCCATTACCGCGGGATCATCATCCATTTCATATCCCCAGAGTGGCACCTTGGGTTGATAATGGCCTGCGAAGCGGGAGGTTCCCTTCCGGATTACTTCCCATTCGCCTGTCCCTTCTGGCCATAACATCTCAGCATTTCGCTCTCCATAATGGCAGGACGGCCATACATAAGCGGCCACATAAATTTCATCCTTTACAGGAACTGGCTTCTCCTCCTGTTTGCAGGAAATAAAAAAAAGGGAAGCCGTAAACACGATAAGCATCATTCTCCAGGCCCGGTGATCTCTTTTCATAATACATCCGTTTGATTGATCCAATGCTAATTTAAGCATATCTTGCATTGATGATTGAACAAGGCAAGCAAATTGAACTAAAGATTGCAAAACGGGCCACCTTTGGCCTCTACCTGGCAGACGAATCGGGCGAAGAAGTGCTGCTTCCCAAAAAGTACTGTACTGATGAGATGAAGCCCGGGGCTAGCACTAAGGTTTTTGTTTACAAGGATTCTGAAGGCAAAAAGGTGGCTACCAACCTGACTCCAAAAATCTTCATCCATGAATTTGCATTGCTAAAGGTTACAGCGGTGACCGGTGTGGGAGCCTTTCTGGATTGGGGACTGGAAAAGGAGTTAATGGTGCCATTCCGGGAACAGAAACAGAAGCTGGTGGAGGATCGCTGGTACATTGTGTACCTGGACCTGGATAAGAAATCGGACCGTCTCTATGCCAGCAATCGTGTGGAGCGGTTCCTGCAAAACGATCAAATCTCAGTAAAAGAAGGTGATGAGGTAGCGCTGGTGGTGCTGCAGAAAACAGACCTTGGTTATTCAGTCATTGTCAATCATGCACATAAAGGTCTAATATTTGACAATGAAATATTCCAGGAGGTCCGGGTGGGAGACAAACTCAAGGGATTTGTGAAGAAGGTGCGGGATGATCAGAAAATCGATATCTCCATGCAGCCCATTGGTTTCCGCAATTTCAATGATTCAAACAGCGAATTGATTTATAAAACGCTAGTGGAGAATAAAGGATTTCTGGCCATCACCGACAAAAGCAGTCCGGACGAAATCTACTCCCAGTTTGGCATCAGTAAAAAGGCCTTCAAAAAATCGCTGGGCGCTCTCTATAAGCAGAGAAAAGTTGAAATCCAACCTGATGGGATAAAACTCATCAGCGAATAGCCTTTTCCATTAATGTACTTGTTGCAGGATCCATTCCGACATCATGTCAAGTGTCTTTTGATCAAAGGTCTCCTCAAGAATACCATATTCATTGGGTAGCCCGGTTTCGCAATTTTGAAACAGGTGATTCAGTCCGGGCAATATCATGGTAAAGGTATTGGTGTTACCAGCAGTAAGTAATCCGTTTTTGATGGATTGAATATTCTTCTCCGGCAATACCTGGCAGTCCTTCTCTCCATTTAATGCAAGTACGGGACATTTGATTGAGTCAAACAAGGGTGTAGGATCAAACATCACAAAATACCGCATCCAGGCATATGAAGATTCAGGAATTGAAGCCAGCAGATTTTTCTTGCCCCGTTCAATGTCCTCTTCACTATAATAGCCCATATCCTTTTCAGAATAAAATTTGCTGGTGAAGTCTATTACTTCCTCTTCCCATACCTGATAGGATTCATTGGCCATCATAATATCATAAACCGCAGTCATTACAATTCTGTTGTCCTCCCGAATGGAAGACGCTACTCCACTTAAACTGGTAATGTAATCACTCTGTTCAAGCAGAATAGTCTTCCCATCTACACCCGGACCGGCCAGGGAGATAATAAAGGCGATGTCCTTATGCGAAGAGGCCAGCATAAAGGCTATCATGCCGCCTTCGCTATGTCCTATAATACCAATCTGTGAATGATCAATTATATTATTGCTTAAGAGGTAATCAAAGGCTGACCTGGCATCCCCAGCAAGATCCCCGGATGTAGATTCCGCAGCACTTCCACCGGATGATCCCACTCCTCTGTCATCATAGCGTAGCACAGCGATTCCTCTTCTGGTAAGTTGATCCGCAAGCAGCTTGAAAGGTTTGTGTCCAAAGATTTCCTCATCCCTGTTCTGGCTTCCAGAACCCGAAACAAGTATTGCTGCAGGGAAAGGTCCTTTCCCTTCTGGAAGTGTCAATGTACCGCCCAATGAAAACCCGTGCTTTACATTTGTAAATGAAACTTCCTTCTCCTCATAAGGAAAGGGAGCCTGGGGTTCCTGCGGGCGATTCAGAACAATAACATTCTCCTTTTTATCAAGGTCCAGTTTCAGGATTATTCCACTTTGATACCACTCTCCCTCACAGCTTGACTCAGCATTAAATTTCCCGAGGTAATATCCACCAACAATTGGCGCTTCTATTCTAAGTGAATCGCCTGTAAGGCTTACTTCCCCAAGAGGTATGGCCATGGCTCCCTGGTCGGGGCTGTCCATTGTTGCATTTAAAGAGCCATCTTCAGCTACAGCTATATTAAATACTAGCCTGATTTCCATGTTGCCCGTATTCAGAACTCCCTGCCAGGATCCGGCAAGCTGATCATTTGCATTTTGACCAAAGGCCTGTAAAGAGCTTATTGCAAAAAGAAAGGCCAGAAAAATTACTGTTTTGCTAAAGCTGATCATATCAATTTCATTTTGTCACTAAGATAGAAAACTTATCAGTTCTTAAATTGCTCATTACCTTGTAAAATGACATATCTGTACGATTGCAATCCTTAAAATTTTAGCGATATTTACAATTCCCAAAACCGGAAATCTTAGAGTTGCTGCTTCCATGAAGAAAATAATCATATTCTCTATTTTCTGGTTCATCCTGAGTCTGGTCCAGTCCTACTTCACTGAAATTATAGATGATGAAGCCTATTATTGGGTGTATTCTCAATTCCTGGACTGGGGCTATTTCGATCATCCCCCAATGATTGCTCTGCTTGTCAAGATCGGATCTTTTCTGTTTCCTGGCGAGTTGGGGGTAAGGTTGCTGCCATCCCTGTTGGGTGCAGGTACCATATTCCTAATTCTAACCCTGTTAAAGGAAAAGGTCGGGGATATCAGATTTCCAATGCTGGTCATCTGTGGCATTCCTTTGTTCCATCTTCATGTGAGCGGATTTATCGCCATACCTGATCTGCCTCTGGTGTTTTTTGCGAGCCTCTTTTTCTTTCTCTATAAGAAATACCTGGAAAAGGAATCTCCATGGGTCATTTTCCTTCTAAGCCTTTCTATAGTCCTGATGCTCTATAGCAAATACCACTCCTTGCTGGTCATTGGATTCACCGTCCTTTCAAACCTGAAGATTCTTTACCGCCGTTCTTTCTGGCTGGTGGTTCTGCTTTCCGTGATCTTGTACCTCCCCCACATCCTCTGGCAGGTCAGACACGATTTTGTTTCTTTTGGATACCACCTGATAGACAGGAATAGTCCATTCCAGCTAAGGCATCTAATTGAATACATTGGAAACCAGTGGGTTATGATCGGCCCCTTTTGCGGACTCATCCTGCTCTACCTGGGAATAAGCCGGAGGACATCAAATAAATTTGAATCCGCACTAAAATTTAACCTCATCGGGTTCTTTCTGGTATTCCTTTTTTCCAGTCTGAAAGGGCATGTAGAGCCTCACTGGACTGCTGTAGCCTTTGTTCCGCTGGTCCTGCTATCGGTCCCGGTGATTGAGGAGAATCTACGCTTAAAAAAATGGGTTTCCATATTGAGCTACGTGACCATTCCATTCATTCTGCTTATCAGATTGGCCCTCATAGTGAATTTTGATCTGATCCCGGACAAAGTCAGCCGACGTTTTCATAACAAGGAAGCATACTATCTGCAGATCCAGGAAGAGGCCAGGGGCCGTCCGGTAGTATTTACCAACTCCTTTCAGCAGCCTTCTTTGTACATGTTCTTTACAGAAGAACCCGCGTTCACACAAAACAATTACCGCTACCGAAAAAATCAATACGACCTTTGGCCTTTTGAAGCCGACTTGCAGGGGAAAGAGGTACTCTATCTTCCCTCGCGGAAAATTCCGGACGGTGACACTTTACATACGGTGCGAGGGGATGTATTCATCCATAATACTGAATACTTCTGTTCTTTTAACCGAGTTGAAATAAGCCTTCCCAAAATCCATTGGGAATTTGTACCGGGAGAGCAGATCGGTATTGCATTGGAGCTGGGCAATCCTACCGACCGCATTGTGAATTTTTCGGATTCCTGCACTCATAAACCACGTTTGGTATATACCATTTTTTCCGAAGGAGAAAGGGATCTGACAACTCAGGCACATTACAGCGATCATCTCCCCGTCCTGGCTCCTGGTGAGCGTATCCTGTTCCCTGTTGAGATCACTGCCCCGGAAGCTCCGGGCCAATATCAGATTATGTTTTCGTTCGCAGCAAAATATACAACTGCCGGTATTCATATGAGGCCAGTCACGATGACCGTACATTCCACGTCCACAGAGAATTCAGTGAATAAGTGATGATGGTCCCAATCAGGATACCGATCAGGTTTGAAAGCATGTCGTGCAATCCAAAGTTATTTACAAGTAAGAGAAGCGCCAGGTAATTGACAATCCCGGCCAGTCCGGTTACAAGATGGTACCTGAACAGCCTTGTCCAGAAAGGTACATGTGTATTACGTTTTTTAAAAGTCCAGAGATTGTTCAATGTGAAGTTAGTCAGAATGGATACCTCAATAGCTATGGGAGATGCTATTTCAAGGCGAACCGAGAGAAAACGGGTAAGAATGAACAGGAGCCCCATATTTACTACTACTCCTGAGCCTCCTACAATTGCGAATTTAATAAACTCCTCCAGTCTCTTAGAATTGATCTTCACGCCCTTTAATGCTTTAAGCTGCAATGGTAAGCCGCAAAGTTATATAATTTTTCTACCCCAACACTTAAGGAGTATTCACTGATCGACCAAAACAGAAATTTAATTACTTTTAATGTTCCATGAAATCTCTCATCAAAAAATGAATAAAGTTATCATCCTAACTATCATAATCTTGTCTTTACCTGCACTGTGTAGTGCACAGGATTCCCTGACAAAAAAGGAGATTAGAATACAAGAGAGTGATTTTTTAATTCCAGGCAATCCGTGGACTGTGGAAATCCCATTATGGATTCCGGGTTTTGCAGGTGAATTCGCTTATGGGGACATTAGTATTGAAGGAGAAGATGGTGTTCAGAATCCAATTGAACCAGAACCCCCCGGCCCAGGAATAGGAGATATATTCTCGCGTTTGTTCACAACGAATTGGTATCTGAAATTTTTTTACTTAACTAAAGTATCATACGAGCAAAATAGGGTAAAAGCTCAATTTGATATGATTAGCGGAGCTGTGGGAAATTCGTTGGTGTTTAACTATAATAACACTGAGTTGGTTAAAGCCAGTTTTCGAACCGTAAACTTAAGACTCTATGCCGGATATAAGTTTGCAGAAGTAATGGGTCCAAATGAGAATTTCAGGTATGAAGTATTTGCTTACGGGGGTATAAGAACATATTTTCAACGGCTCCAATCCGAATTGAATGGAACAAGCATAGAGCTTGATATCAATCCTGTCTGGGTTGAACCACTCATTGGATTAGAAAACCAATTCACATGGAAACGCTGGATGTTGACCTTACAGGGAGATTATGGTGGCTTGTTTTCTCAAGGAAAACAGTCCGTTCAACTATCTGCTAATGCCCAATTCCGAATGGGGGGACTTACCTCTTTAAAGGTTGGGTGGAATCATCTGTATATGGACCAAAAAAATGTGTTTCTACAACAAGATTACACTATAAAGCTGACACTCTCCGGTCCAGTTATGGCTTTGGCATTTCACTTCTAGTACAGATTCATAGTTTAACATATATTAACTGTTATTTCAGTTTTATAACTTATTTATCCGTTGTATAACTGATTTATAAGTTATATTTGTATTGAATCAATACAAACACGAATGCTACACTCCACCTTTCAGTACCTTATTGAATCAACATTGTACATCTCCGTCTTCTTTATTATTTACAGGTTATTCTTTGCGAGACTAACACATTTTACCTGGATGAGGGCATACCTTCTAGTGAGTCTTGTTCTCGGTGTGGTGCTGCCACTGATTACCCTCCCTGGTCAATGGTATCAATCATTGTTGGGTTCCGAATCCATTGATAATCCTTTAAACCTTATTTTCCTCAATGCAAATGCCAATTCATCTCCTGAAACTTCAGCAAGTGTTTTCCTGGAAAACAGTAGGAGAGATATGCGGGCAGCAATGGCTTATCTGTTTATGGGTATTTATATTTCCGGTGCATTATTCAGGCTGGTAAAACTGGCTGAAAAACTTCTCATCATCCGAAGCAGCATCAGGCAGCACAACAGGGAAAGGAGGGATGACTATTGGTTTATCCCCCTGGAAACCCAATCGCCTGCTTACTCCTTCCTGAATTACATTTTCATTAGTAAGAACCTGGAAAACCTGAGTGCATCCGACATGGAGAGAATATTTACTCATGAAACCATCCATGCCAGACAAGGGCACTCCCTGGACATACTTTTTGCTGAACTGGTCTCTGTTCTGTTCTGGTTCAACCCTTTGATGAAAGCTTTCAGGAAGTATCTCACAGAAGTACATGAATATTTGGCTGATGAAAAAACCATAAATAACACAGAAATGAAAAAATCCTATTCTCATCTTTTACTCAAACTGACCAGTGAGGAACAGCCCTTTAAACTTTCTTCTGCCTTTTCGGCTAAGCAAATCAGCCGAAGGATTCTGATGATGGAAAAAGCCAGGTCAATTCCCCGACAGAAGTTTTCCCTCTTATTGCTTTTGCCGGCAGCAGTAGTTTTACTTATGTCGTTTTCTTATTTCGAAAACAGATCATCTGCAAGTCCTTTAATTCTGGAGGATCAAGCAAGTGAGGCCAGGGCTTCATACCAGCTAAAGGTTGGAAAGATCAGCTGGGAAGGGAAT
>QMPQ01000153.1 GCA_003648635.1 Bacteroidota bacterium
GAAAAATCCTGGGCATCACTGAGGGCCACCTGTTCTCCCCCTGCCGAAATCACCTGGCGGAAATACCCATACCTGTAGAGTAGTCCAACCCCAACCAGGGGTATGTTGAAATCACTGGCCTCTTTCAGATAATCTCCTGCGAGCAAACCCAATCCTCCGGAAAATGTCTTTAATGAATTGTGAATTCCGTACTCCATGCTAAAGTAGGAGATGCCCGGCAATCCATCTTTCGGTTTTTCAGCCATATAGGTTTGGAAATCCCCATAGACCTTCTGTAGCTTCTGAATAAAACTTTTGTCTGTCTCCAGTTTTTTCAGGGTATCGTAAGGAAGCTGTTCCAGCAGCTCCACCGGGTTCTCATTTACCTCTGTCCACATCTCCGGATCAATGGATGCAAAGAGATCGATGGCATCCTGGGTCCAGGACCACCAAAGGTTGTGTGAGAGCTCGTCAAGGGCTTTAAGCTTTTCAGGGATATTCTGTTGTACCAGTACGCGGCGCCAGAATGGATGAATATCAACAAGGGCCTGCTCTGTTTCCGGCAACTTCTCAATCCGTTCTTTATCGTAGTAGACCAGCTCCTTCCCTTCGGCGCTTTTCAGTGCCTTATCATAGGCCGACCAGTAATGCTTGATCAGGTTGTCCCAGAGTGCAATCCGGGAAATCTCATGGGCCCCTTCACGATCTGGTTTCCTGTCCTTGCTCCCATGCTTGCAGCTGTTAGCGATGGCCTGACTGATCCTCTTTACAACTTCTTCATCGTTAAAATCGTCCCGTGGGATCACGGTGATTCCAGGGACTTCCTTCTTGTATTCATTGTTCACCCAGAGTCCGAAACCAGTTAATGTTGTGGTCACTGTGGGCACACTGAATGCCAGACTTTCCAGCGGAGTGTAGCCCCAGGGCTCATAGTAGGAGGGGAAGACGGTCAGATCGAGTCCGATCAGCACATCGTAATATGCCAGGTTAAAAATCCCGTCATTGCCATTCAGGTAGGAAGGGACAAAGATCACCTTAACCTTGTCGTCGGGAGAATTATTGAGTCCCTTACTTTTAATCCTGTTCAGAATCTGGTCATGCTCCTCATAATGCAAGTTGTGGGTAAGGTGATTTTGGCTGGGATCCTGCAGGTCCTTGCAAGGGCCATAATGGTTGGCCGGGATCAGAAGAAATGCAACAGCTTTACCAGGGCAATCTTTATCCCTGTTTAGATCTCCCAGCGAATCAATAAAGAGATCGATCCCTTTGTTCCTAAACTCATACCTCCCGCTGGTGGCCATCAGTAAGGTATCCTCAGGCAGTGGATCTCCCGTTAATGCGGATGCAACTTCCAGCATCTTTGCTCTGGCACTTGCCCTTCGCTCTTCAAATACTGATGCTTCAGGAACAAAACGGTCCTCGAATCCATTGGGGAGGACTTCATCTACCTCCCTTTCATGAAAACGGAGACATTCCCTTGCAGTCAGTTCACTTACAGTGGTAAAGGCATCCGCATGGGTTCCTGCCAATTTCTCAAGGGAGTGCTTCGCAATTACATTCAGCTCCCTGGCCTTCTGATCCCCATTCAGGTGTTCCATCTGACTGTATAGGGATAGACCGTTGCCGGCGATAGAACGGCCCACTGTAGTAGCGTGGGTGGTAAATACAGTACCTACGGTGGGTTGATACTTTTCCAGATATAGCAGTCCGGCACCAGTCTGCCACTCGTGAAAATGGGCCGCCAGATTCTTCTTTTCCAGGTCATAATACCTGGAGAAGCTCTCAATAGCCTTTCCGGCAGCATATCCAAACAATGCCGGTTCTATATAATCCCAATGTCCACTTATGGAGTCCAGCTTATAGGTCTCCCAGAGGTTTTTAAATATCTCATCTTTTTGTTGAATGAAAGTGGTAAAGTCAAGTACCACTGCTATGGGGCGACCGGCAATCTTCCAGCGCCCGATCCTGACCCGGAGTCCTTCCCTGGCTGCATGCTCTCTCCAGTCGGAAAACAGCATGCTGTCCTCCTCAAATTCCGGATGCTCCTTGCTCTCTCTCCATACATCCGGACCAATGGTGATATAATGATCTGTAAGCTCTTTGACAACATTCAATGCTTTGGTGGAGATTACCGTATGGATTCCTCCCACTTTATTACATACTTCCCAACTAACCTCAAATAAATAATCAGGTTTTCTCATTCTCTAATATGTTTCAGATTTTTAACTTTTCTTACCCGTCGGACGTTTCTTTGATGACGCCGTTGTTTTTGCAGTAGTGCTCTTCTTTGTAGCAGCTGTCGGCTTTGGTGTGGCCGGTTTCTTCCGGGCCGATAAGCGGTTTTCCAGCTTCTCCAGCACTTCATCCTTCTCCTTGATGATCTTGCTCAGGCGGGCCACATCATCATCTACATTGGAATGTGCAGCAGCATTTACCCTGATCTCAAAGTCACTAAGTACATTCATATAATTAATGAATGCTTCATAAGGTGTATCGTATGGATTAAAATAGGAGTGAACCTCTCCATCGGAGAAAAATTTCGTGGACATGTAGTAGAAGTGGTCGCTCACCTGCAGGTAGGCATAATCTTGTTTGATCCCTTCATCACCTGACTCATGCACTTTTTCACCCAATGAATAGAGTTTATTAAATGCTTCATTTTGCATTTCATTCCCGAGCCAGGCAGTAAGATCCCGCTCCTCATCAGCCCAGGAGATGGGATTAGGCACATTCACTGCAGATACCACCTGCAGCTTCTTTGCAACTTCTGAGGGAGTGCTAAAAGTAAAGGGCGAATTTTTGAAGACACTCTTGGGCAGGGCTTCCAGGAAGTCAAAGATCCCTGTCTCCTTCCACTGATGCTCGCCAAATGTTTCATAATCCATAAAAAGATTAATCACCTCTTCGTTATCAGGAGTCTGGTTTAACCAATCTACATATTTTTCAGCTGTAAGCGGATATTCGGGCCAGCCCTTGTTAGAGAACCGGAATGCTATATCGTCGCTAAGCTTGAAGTTCTTTAGCAAGAGTTTCAATTTTGGATTGATAGCATTGCAGTAGAGGTAATTGGGACTTTTCCATCCCAATACATGCTTGGCTCCTTCGGTAAGCATGGCCTTAAATCCCATATCAGCCACCATGCCACCGATTTCATCAGAATAAATCAGTTCTGTGTTGCGGAAAACTGTCGGCTCCTGTCCGAAGTGTTTCTTGATAAGCTGGTCATGTGCTCTGACCTGGCGTTCAAATTCTTCTCTCCCTTTCAGCGAACTGAGTGAATGGGCATAGGTCTCCGAAAGAAACTCCACCTTTCCCGTATCAGCAAGCTTCTTAAAACTTTCCAATACTTCAGGTGCATAAAGCCTGAACTGTTCCATAGCGATCCCCGAAATGGAATAGGCAATCTTAAAACGGCCCTTGTGTTTCTTTATCAGATCCAACATAAGTTCATTGGCAGGCAGGTAACACTTCTGGGCAACCTTATGAAGGATCGATTCATTGGAATAATCATCATAATAGTAGTGATCGTTCCCAATGTCGAAGAAACGGTACTTTCTAAACCTGAAGGGCTGGTGGACCTGGAAATAGAGACAAATGGTTCTCATATGACTAATTTTTTTCTACTGAACAAATTCTTTATAGATGGCGTGTACCTTTTTTCCTGAGTTCTCCCATTTCATCTCATTCACCTCGGCTACACCATGCTTTTTAAACATCTCAGAAAGGGCAGGATAATTAACAAGTCCATAAATGGCATCGGCCAGCGCATCCACATCCCAGAAATCAACCTTTATGGCATAATTTAAGATCTCGGCCACACCCGATTGATTGGATATAATGGAAGGGACATTGGATTGCATGGCCTCCAGGGGTGAAATACCAAAGGGTTCCGAAACGGAAGGCATCACATAGACATCGGAGATGGAGAACATCCTGAATACATCATCTCCTTTCAGGAAACCGGTATAGTGGAACCTGTCGGAGATTCCAAGGGCTGCGGTCCACTGGATCATCTTTTCCAGCAACTCTCCGCTTCCAGCCATCACAAACCTCACATTATCCATTTTCTGAAGCACTTTGTATGCGGCCTGAACAAAGTATTCCGGTCCTTTCTGCAAGGTGACCCTCCCCAGGAAGGTTACCACCTTATCGGTGATCCCTCGTTTCAACTGAAGCTTTTCATAATCCGATATGGGGTCCACTGCATTGTATACTGTGACCACCTTATCGGGGTGTATCCCATACTTTTCAATCACCGTATTACGCGTAAGATTACTGACCGCTATGATCTTATCTGCCAGTTCCATGCCGGTCTTCTCAATCTCGAATACCGTGGGATTAACTTTTCCACCGCTTCTGTCAAAATCCGTTGCATGTACATGGATTACAAGTGGTTTCCCGGAAGCCCGTTTGGCTGCAATTCCAGCCGGATAGGTCAGCCAGTCATGAGAATGAATAATATCAAATTCCTCCTTAAGTGCAATTTCGCCAGCTACCAGGCCATAGTTCGCAATCTCCTCATAGAGGTTCTTGCCATAGGACCCGGTAAAATTCAACTTGCCACCCATGGTGGTCTCCACAAGTCTTTTACCGCTATGCTCTGCCTTATTGACCAGCTCTTCATACTCTTCTGCAGAGGTATAGGGTACCAGGTTGGAGTTAATTTCAATGTATGAGAGGTCGTTCAAAAACTGGTGCTCTTTCACTTTCCTGATGTCCAGGGTCACATCGCCTGCACCTATTACACGCATCCTGCTCTGATCTTCATCGCCGTAAGCTTTGGGAACCACAAACAGGATATCCATACCGGGAACAACAGACATTCCACGGGTAAGCCCGTAACAAGCCGTACCCAATCCCCCGGAAATATGTGGTGGAAACTCCCACCCGAACATCAGTACCCTCATATTCCTTCTATCATTTCATTGATTCTTAACAAGGCTGCCACACCGGTAGCCTGAGAAATGGATCCTCTGCCCATATGGGGCGGATTTCCGTCATAAATTTCCGAAATACTTCCAATGCCTCTGGTGCTCATCTCCTTTTCAAATCCATCAAATATGTTTTTCACCTGGCTTAGTCCGGTCTTCTTATGTACCTCCAAAACTCCTTCCACATAGTGTTCAAGGAACCATGGCCAGACGGTTCCCTGGTGGTACGCACGATTGCGTTTTTCCTGGTTCCCTTCGTACACACCCTTATAAGCTTCATTTTTTGGAGAGAGGCTTCTCAATCCCCTTGGAGTCAGTAATTCACCCTCTACCACATCCAGTATAGATTTTTTCATTTCAGAAGTGAGCGGAGAGTGATCCACCGACACTGCAATCACCTGGCTTGGTCTGACCGAGAAGTCCTTGTAATCCCCAATAACATAATCGGCCAGGTAAGCCCTTTCGGGATCCCAGAACTGATCAACAAATGAGTTCCGGATCAGTTCGGGAAGATGGCTCCATGTAAGGAAAAAAGTCCGGTCTCTCTTCTCCGACCACTGCAAGGCCTGACTTACGGCATTATACCAGAGGGCATTCACCTCCACAACATATCCGGGCCGGGGGGTCACCAGCTGGCCATCGATCATAGCATCCATCCAGGTCAGAGAATTCCCATCCTCCTCTGCGTGGATAAGACCGTTTTCAGTCATCCGGATGATTCCTGATTCCCCGCTTCGATATGTCTCAAGGACCTCCTTTATAGCCTTCCCGTATTTCTTCCAGATATCAAATTCAGGATCATATTTTTCATAGAGCTGAAGTGCCCGGATAAACCAGAGGGGGGCATCCGAGGAGTTAAATGCCGGCTTGCCCTTTATGGCCGTGTTGGGAAAGAGTCCATGCTTCATTCTTGCTACCATGGAGTCAATGACCTCCAGAGCTGTATTAAAATTCCCTGTGCTTAAGGTAAGCCCCGGCAAGGCCATGAACGTATCCCTTCCCCAGGTCCCGAACCAGGGAAATCCAGCCTTGATTTCTGTACTCCCCTCCTTTCGTACGATAAATTGTTGAGCTGCATTCAGCAAACATTCCTTCAAACTATCCTTGGAAATACGTTGATTTAGCTCGGAGGTAAACTTTTTCTTTAATCCGCCAGGAGCGATTTCACTGGTCGAAGCAGAAAAAACTACGGACTCTCCTTTTTTAATGGGCATCTCAAAATAGCCCGGAACATAAAGATCCTCCTTATAGTCATAACCCCGTTTCTGCTCCTCCATATACTCGATATTGAAATACCAATCAGGAACAGGTACAAATTCTGCTGACTTGGAACATTGCATATAAAGCCCGGGGTAGCCCTCATAAAGCTTCGACATGATTCCGTTCTTCACCTCTGTATACCTGGTATTGGCGTAAAGATTGGATTTACTTAATGCATGGAAATTCCGGAAAGCTAAAAAAGGTTGCAAGCGTAGCAGCGTATCTGAATGTGCCTCAAGTAAGGTATATCTGACCAGAACCTGCTCTTCTTTCGATACCAGCATGACCTCCTTTGATAAGAGCACTCCACCAACCCGGTAAACAAGATATGAGGCTAAAGTAGTATCAAACTCCCTCACATATTTATGCCCTTTGGGTACATAGTGATCTCCTTCATACTTATGGATCCCCAGGTTGAACTCCTTGTTGTGTTGCACCACTGTAGCATCGAGGGTAGAAAGCAAAACATGATGCTCACCATCCATCTCCTCCAAAGGACACACAAGCAAGCCATGATATTTCCTTGTGTTGCACCCGATGATGGTGGTCGCGGCATATGAACCTGCACGGTTTGATCTGATCAGCTCCCTGGAGAGTGAATACTCCAGATTAACCAGTTCACTTTTCTCAAACTTCAGGTAGCTCATCTACAATAGAATTAGACTGTAAAGTACAAAAATTCAGGTCCCCAAAAAAGACCCTTTTACTCAATTTATAGAATACAAAATTAGAAACTAATCCATACATATTTCATTCTTACTATTTTTATAACAAAATTTAAAGGTATGATCAAACATACAGATTTATTTATCCTGATCTTTCTTGTGCTTTCAGCATACGGATGCAATCAAAATAAAGCTGACACTTCCGGCAGGGGAGACCGGGAGAGTACTACTGAAATAAGGGGAACACTCCAGAATGGTGCCGGAGAAAGTGTTGTCCTGGAGGAGATGGGCGCCCGGGTGTATGTCCCTGTGGATACGGTTATATGTAATGATTCAGGAGACTTCACCATCTCTTATTATCAAAAGCAGATCGCATTTTATGTACTCAGATACGGGCCCTCAGGATATATTACACTTTTGATGGAGCCCGGAGAGTCTGTTGACTTTAGAAGTCAGCAGGATGATAAGGACTCATACTCTATCATGGGTTCCCCCGGTTCGGCATTGCTTCAAACCCTTTCAGCAAAACATAAAAAAGCCCTTGAGGCTCTTGGGGAAATTGCTCGAAAGAACAAGGAGTTTGTCTCTGCCCCTGATTATACCGAATTGAAACAGAAGCTGGACCTTCAGTTTGATTCCATCACATCTGCTTTCCAGGACTATTCCATCCGCTTTATCCACGACAATGCAAATTCACCGGCCATCCTGATAGCCCTTTACAACCTATATGGGCAGGGAATCCCGGTATTTCACCCCAGAACAGACTTTCCTGTCTATCGTTTCGTGGATTCAGTCATGATGGCGATGCACAGTGAGATGGAGGCTGTCCGCATGCTGCATAGCCAGGTAGCGGAAGCAAAACTGCTTATGGAAAGCGATCCAAAGAGCTCCAGGTTGAAAAAGGGAGAGATCGCTCCCGATTTTGTATCTTCACGCCCTGATGGAAGCGAGATGGCACTGTCGAGCCTGAGAGGCTCTTATGTGCTACTGGGTTTTTGGGCCTCCTGGAGTTATTTGAGCAGAGAGGAAAATGCGACTCTCGTTAAGGCTCGGGAACAGTTTGGAGAAAAGAATTTCAAAATATTGCAAGTCTCAGTCGATAATAGCAGTATTGACTGGACTGGCGCCATTGAGGAGGATGGATTGGATTGGGATCATGTTAGTGATTTGAAACGGTGGGAGACCCCGGTTGTAGAGCTCTATGGCGTGGAAAAGATCCCCTTTAATGTGCTTATTGATCCAAGGGGAAAAATTGTAGAGATAGAATTATACGGAGAACATTTATTGAGTAAACTGGACCAAATATTGAACAACTAAGATGAACAGAAGTATCCCAATTATGATAGTGCTGATCGTGGCCCTCATAGGGTTTTCATGCAGCAGCACCCAAACAGAGATTAGTGGCCTGATCAGTGGAGGAGAGGAGATCAGCCTTACCCTGGAACGCCTTGATGTGAATCGAACTTCCCTGATTGATTCCGTGAGGACCGGTAAAGATGGTTCCTTCTCTATCAAACTTGGGCTCGAGGAGCCTGAATTATATATCTTAAAGAATGATGATGGAGCCCTTATAAACCTCCTGGTTTCACCCGGTGAGAAAATTTCAGTGAATAGCAGCTACAACTCATTTGGAAGCGCATATATGGTGAGCGGTTCTGAAGAGTCGGAAGGAATCCAAATGCTGGTGGAACAACTCGATCAAACCCGAATGGCCCTGGACTCACTCCAGGCAGTAGCGGGCTCCATCGGAGATCCTGAAAATCCACAATTTGAGCTGGTCAGAAACACCTATGCCCAGGCTATTATCAAGCAAAAGCGTTTTACCATAAAATACCTGGTGGAAAACATGAGCTCACTTTCAAGTGTCTATGCCCTCTATCAGAAGTATAATGAGGA
>QMPQ01000154.1 GCA_003648635.1 Bacteroidota bacterium
ATTAACCAATAACCTTTCTCATGAACATCCATGAATACCAGGGAAAACAGATTTTAAAGCAATTCGGCGTCGTCGTTCCTTCAGGGGAGGTAGCCCTTACTCCAGAAGAAGCAGTTGAGGCTGCCAGTAGAATCCAGGCTGAAACAGGTGCTGATACCTGGGCTGTAAAGGCACAGATTCATGCAGGTGGACGTGGTAAGGGTGGTGGTGTTAAAATTGCCAAATCACTTGATGAGGTACAAAGGTATGCAGAAGATATTCTGGGTATGACCCTGGTAACCCATCAGACCGGTCCCGAAGGCAAACTGGTTGGGAAAGTGCTTGTAGAACAGGGTATTTTTTACCCGGGAGAAGCTGATCCTCAGGAATTCTATATGAGTGTGTTGTTGAATCGAGAAACTGGGAAAAATATTATCATGTACTCCACTGAAGGAGGAATGGATATTGAAACGGTTGCCGAAGAGACCCCCCACCTGATCTTTAAGGAAGAAGTTGATCCAGGTGTTGGTATCCAGGCTTTCCAGTCAAGGCGCATAGCCTTTAACCTGGGATTGTCGGGACAAGCTTTTAAAGAGATGTGCAAGTTTGCAAGTGCTCTCTATTTGGCCTATGTAAAATCAGATGCTTCCCTCTTTGAAATAAATCCGGTTTTTAAAACATCCGATAATCATATCATGGCTGCCGATGCCAAGGTAGCCATTGATGACAATGCGCTTTTCAGGCATGCTGACTATGCGGAAATGAGAGATCTGAATGAAGAGGATCCAGCAGAGGTTGAAGCTGGAGAATTCAACCTGAATTTCATCAAACTGGATGGGAATGTGGGCTGCATGGTAAATGGAGCAGGACTTGCCATGGCAACCATGGATATTATCAAACTTTCAGGCGGCGAACCAGCCAATTTCCTTGATGTGGGAGGAACAGCCAATGCATTGACCGTGGAAGCCGGATTCAGGATCATTTTGAAAGATCCCAGCGTCAAGGCGATTCTTATCAATATTTTTGGTGGAATTGTGCGTTGTGACCGCGTGGCAGAAGGTATTGTGGAAGCATACAGAACCATTGGTAAGATTGAGATCCCTGTTATTGTCAGACTTCAGGGAACCAATGCCCAAGAGGCAAAGGTGCTAATTGATAATTCCGGGCTTGAAGTTCACTCTGCCATTACCCTTGAAGAGGCTGCTGGGAAAGTAAAAGAGTTGGTCGCCTAAGCTTAGATCAGTTCTCGCTTAAGGAGGATTTCCTCCATCTGCGCCTGCAAGCTGGCAGCCTCCTGCCTGGCTGCATCTTCGAATTTGTTGGTAACATCGGCATAGATAATTGACCTGCTGGCATTAACAAGCAGTCCACACCTGTCATTCATTCCGTGTTCCGCAACCTCTTGCAGGCTCCCACCCTGGCTCCCAACACCTGGAACCAAAAGGAAATGCTCTGGAATCAGTTCTCTGATCCTGGTCAGCGCTTCTGCTTTGGTGGCACCAACCACATACATGATGTTATTTACGCTCCCCCATCCCGCTGAAGTGGTGATCACCTCCTCAAAAAGCTTATTCCCTCCTTCAAGCTGAAGCTGCTGAAAATCTTTAGAACCCTCGTTGGATGTCAAAGCCAGCATAATGGCCCACTTCCCTTTCACTTCTAAAAAGGGTGAGATGCTATCCTTACCCATATAAGGTGAGAGTGTGATTGCATCAAAATCGAGTGTTTTAAAAAATGCATGCGCATACATTTGGGAAGTGTTCCCAATATCGCCACGTTTGGCATCGGCAATAATAAACAGATCGGGGTAGGTAAGCCTAATATATGTCACGGTCATCTCCAGGCTCATATGACCAGCAGCTCCCAGCATTTCATAAAAAGCCAGGTTAGGTTTATAGGCCACGGTAAAGTCATGAGTAGCATCTATAATTCGCTTGTTAAACTCAAATACAGGATAATCTGTATGAAGAAGTAATTTGGGGATCTTTTTATAATCGGTATCGAGTCCCACGCAAAGAAAGCTCTTCTTACGCTTGATGTTCCTGAATAGTTCTTCGGCGTTCATTTGCTTAAGTATTATTGCATACCGCTCTCTTTCAATCGCTCAGCATTCTCAGCCACCTGGAGTTTCTCAATGACCTCCTGAAGATCTCCGTTAATGATAGACTGAAGGTTATAAAGTGTCAGGTTAATGCGATGGTCTGTCACCCTTCCCTGGGAATAGTTATATGTTCGTATTTTTGCAGAGCGATCACCCGAAGAAACCATGGTTTTTCGTTGTGAAGATATCGCATCCATTCGCTTCTGGTACTCCAGGTTATAAAGTCTGGATCTTAGCTCCTTCATGGCTTTATCCAAATTCTTTAACTGCGACTTTTCATCCTGGCAGGTCACTACTATCCCGGTGGGAATATGGGTCAAACGTATGGCTGAATAGGTGGTATTAACCGACTGGCCACCAGGACCCGATGAACAGTAAGTATCCTTGCGGATATCAGATTGCTTAAGCTCAACCTCAAACTCTTCAGCTTCGGGAAGTACCGCTACCGTGGCAGCAGAAGTATGAACCCTCCCCTGAGTCTCCGTCTGGGGAACACGCTGAACGCGGTGAACGCCCGACTCATATTTCATGATCCCATAGACCCCGTTTCCGGTAACGTTCATGATAATTTCCTTATATCCTCCCACGGTTCCTTCGGTAAAGCTGGTGGTTGAAGCCTTCCAGCCTTTGGTTTCAAAATATTTGGAATACATCCTGTAGAGATCTCCTGCAAAAATGCTGGCCTCATCACCACCGGTTCCAGCGCGAATTTCAACGATGGCGTTCTTATCATCCTCCGGGTCCTTTGGCAACAGAAGCAGCTTTATATCTTCCTCCAGGGGCCCCAGTTGTTGCTGGTAAAGATCCAGCTCCTCTCTGGCCATTTCCTTTAACTCTTCATCCTTCTCTTCAGCAAGCATCTCCCTCGCACTATCTATATTGCTCAGTAGATCACTGTATGCGGTCATGGCCTCAACAACGGGTTCCAGTTGCTTGTACTCCCTGTTTAACTTGATATACCGCTTCATATCGGTAATAATATCCGGATCGGTGATTAACAGGCCCACCTCTTCGAACCTTGCCCTAACTCCCTCCAAACGGGATAATATCATATTTTCCTCCCCCATGTCTCTTCTTTCCTTAGTAATTATACTCTCCCTGCTCCCCTCTTATGGTAAGTCTCTTTTTATCAGAAGGCTCACAACGGCCCACTATCCTGGCCTCAATCCCATATTTCTCTGCCAGTTCAATAATCCCGCCAGCACTGCGTTCATCGGTATAGATCTCAAAACGGTGTCCCATATTAAACACCTGGTACATCTCTTTCCAATCTGTTCCCGACTCCTCCTGGATCATTCTGAATAACGGTGGAACTGGGAATAGCTTATCCTTTATAATATGAACCTCCCGGGCAAAGTGTAATACTTTGGTTTGGGCACCTCCCGAACAGTGGATCATTCCGTCGATCTTGTCCCTGAATTGTTCAAGCACCTCCCTGATCACAGGTGCATAAGTCCGGGTTGGTGATAGCACCAGCTTTCCAGCATCGAGCCCAACGCTCTCAATGGATTCAGTAAGGGATTTGCTACCTGAATAAATAAGCTCATCACTTACATCAGGATCAAAGCTTTCGGGGTAAAGTCGGGCCAGGTAGCCTCCAAATACATCATGTCGGGCAGAAGTTAATCCATTGCTTCCCATTCCTCCATTGTAGCCATCCTCATATGTGGCCTGACCATAAGATGATAGTCCCACAATAACATTTCCCGGAACAATGCGGTTCTCAATGATATCTGATCGTAAGGATCGGGCAACAACTGTCGAATCCACAATGATAGTGCGAACCAGATCTCCCACATCGGCTGTCTCTCCACCGGTACTATATATGGGAACGCCCTGTTCCCGCAGCTCTGCCAGGATCTCCTCTGTTCCATTGATTATCGCAGAAATAACTTCTCCCGGGATCTTACTTTTGTTCCTGCCTATGGTTGATGATAGAAGAATATCGCCTGTCACCCCAACGCAAAGCAGATCATCCAGATTCATTACAATGGCATCCTGGGCAATCCCTTTCCAAACAGAGAGGTCGCCTGTCTCCTTCCAGTAAATGTAGGCCAGTGAGGATTTGGTTCCTGCACCATCGGCATGCATCACCAGACAATGATCGGGGTCTCCCGTTAGCATATCAGGAATAACCTTACAGAAGGCTCCCGGGAATAGGCCTTTATCCACATTCTTTATGGCCTGGTGCACATCCTCCTTGCCGGAGGAGACTCCACGCTCAAGGTATCGGGAAGAGTGACCCATCTTCTTAGTTCTGAGGTATATAGTCTGTAGAGAGCACTCGAAACTCGGTACGTCTGTTGACCTGGTGCGCCCTTTCCTCAAGCTCCGCACTTCCCAGCTGGTTAATGAAAGCCTCGGTCAGCACATCCTCAAGTTCCAGGAAGTTGTACTGGGAAAGCACTTTTTCATCTACCACTTTGGGTTGAGACTCCCCATATCCCCTTGCTCTTAGGCGGTCGGGTTGAATTCCCTTTGAAATCAGGTAATCAACAACCGATTGAGCCCTTTTCTGACTTAGCTCCAGGTTATCTGCAGGTGTTCCCCTGGAATCGGTATGCGACATCAGCTCAATGGTCACATTGGGATTATCATCCAGTGTCTCTACCAGGTTATCCAGCGAAACCATTGATTCGGGCCTCAAATCCCATTTTGCAAAATCATAAAAGATATTGGGAAGTTCGATCACTTGTGTTATAGAAGCCAGATAGATGGTCACTTCGAACTCCTTGCTCTGATCCATCCCCCGGGTAGATTCTCTCTCTTTTCCATTCAGATAACCTGGCTGACTGGCAATAAAAACATAGTCGGTACCTGGTTTAAGCATAAACTTAAAGGTTCCATCCTCTCCGGTGTTTGCCTCTACTGTGATGCCGTCACTACCAACAGATTTAACCGTTGAACCCGGCAAAATCTGATCATTGCGTTCATCCCTAACGACCCCTGTTACAGAGAATTCAAGTGGTGGCAGAACAAAGGAAAAAATATCATCGTTGCCCCGTCCTTTCCTGGAGGAACTAAAGAAACCACGCTCCACATCAGCTTCAAACACAATTCCAAAATCATCCTCCGGGGAGTTGATGGGAGGTTTCATGTTCTCCAATCGCCAGCTGCCTATCTCATCGGTGGTCGCCTTATAAATATCAAGACCGCCAAGCCCTACCCTGCTGTCCGTTGAGAAATAGAGCGTACCGTCATTGTGTACAAAAGGATAGAGCTCATTGCCCGGTGTATTAATCTCCTCTCCCATGTTTACCGGATCGCCCCAACTTCCGCCCTGACCCCGTGTCACTTTCCAGATATCGTTCTCACCCAATCCACCCGGCATGTCGGATACAAAATAAAGGGTGTTGCCATCTGGTGAAATGGCCGGGTGTGCACTGGTCACACTGTCGCCCAAAGATTCCAGTTCTACTTTGGGATCCGACCAGTCCATGCCACTTGCTGTGGCACTCAGTATCTGGCAGCCCAATTGCTGGTTCTTTCCTTTCCTACACCTGGTAAAATAAAGCGTAGTAAAGTCGGAGGAGATATTCGGGGTTCCATCCTCAAACTCTGAATTCAGACTCTCCACCGGAACCGGTACACTCCATTTCCCCTTTCTGTCGAGGGTTGAAGTGAAAAGATCGGCAAAATTCTGGCCGGTGGCTCCATGGGTATCATTGCCTGTGGCATCTTCTCGAGTCGATGTAAAATAAACCTCTGTATAGCTCTCATTTATAAACCCAGGACTAAAATCCCGTTGCCTGGAGTTGAAATAGCGCATATTCTCCACAATATAAGCTGTGGGATTATCCTTCCAGTTTATGGCTGCTTCGCAAGATTCAATCCCAATATTTCCCCTGGGGTCGTCTGGAACCAGATCTGAATATTTTTTAAACTCTTCCACGGACTCAGCATATTTCTCATTAATAAGCATCATCTGACCGTATCTGAGAAAGATAATGGGGTCCTGGTAATCCTCCCGTACCGCCTTTTTATACCATAGCCCCGCAGAACGGGCATCACCGAGAATCCTGTAACACTCTCCGATTTTAAAAAGAATTGCGGTCTTCTGATCATTATCGCTCACCTTGTTCACTGCATTCTTGTACAGATCAATGGCCTCAAAATATTCTCCGGCTTCGAATGCGGCCTGGGCCCTGGAGTCTTTTTGCTTTTTCTGACCCTCCACTGGATTGCTAACAAGGAGAGCGGCCATAATGACCATGGAAAATATTCTGATGAATCTATTCATTATCGATCGCCGTTTTACAATTTGATAAAATTACCTAAATTTTCTATGATAATAAAACGCAAAAACCCCCCGTAAATTACGGAGGGCTTAATGAAAATGGCTTGATTGTTACGATTAACTTGAGAACAAAAGCTCCCTGTATTTGGGCAAGGGCCAGATCTCATCATCCACAATGAGCTCAAGTTTATCTATATGATAGCGGATTTTATCCAGGAAGGGAGCAATTTTCTTGGAGTAGGTTTTGGATTTCTCCTTCTCGTCGTCCATCTTATTGGCCACTTTCCTGGCTTCAACCATCTCGTTCACGCCTACCTTAATGGCAGTTACATGGTCAGAGATTTCCCTAATCAGTTCAATTCTGTTACCGGCCAGAGATTTAAACTCCTCACCGTAGATTTCCTTCAAACCAAGTACATTTTCCATCAACCTGTTCTGATACTTCACAGCGGTGGGAACAATATGATTTATGGCCAGATCGCCCAGCACCCTGGCCTCGATCTGAATCTTCATGGTATACTGTTCGAACATCACCTCCGCCCGGCCTTCCAGTTCTGCCTCGGAGAAAATCCCCAGGTCGAAAAAGAGCTTTTTGGTTTTATCGCTGAGGTAGGCCGTTAGTGCTTCAGGTACGTCAGTTACATTGGTGAGTCCTCGTTTGGCAGCCTCCTTTATCCAGTCATCGCTGTAGTTATCACCCTCGAAACGGATCGCTTTGGAAGCAATGATATACTCCCTGAGTACCTGAAAAATCGCTTCATCCTTCTTTACTCCTTTTTCAATAAGGGCATCAACCTCAGCTTTAAACTCAATCAGCTGCTTTGCAACTGCCGCATTCAAAATGGTCATAGGTGTGGCTGGGTTGCAGGTTCCACCCACGGCCCTGAACTCAAAACGGTTCCCTGTAAAGGCAAATGGTGAAGTCCTGTTCCGATCCGTATTATCCAGCAGGATCTCCGGGATCTTACCAATATCCAGTTTCAGGGCTGTCTTCTCATCCGGTGTCATCTTTTTAGCACTTACCTGCTCTTCCAGCTGGTCAAGCATGGCAGACACCTCTGAACCCAAGAAACAGGAAAGGATGGCTGGCGGGGCCTCATTGGCTCCCAGTCGGTGTGCATTGGATGCTGATGCTATACTTGCCCTTAGCAGATCCTGGTGATCAAATACTGCTTTCACAGTATTTACCACGAAGGTCAGAAACTGCAGGTTAGATTTTGGATTCTTACCAGGAGAGTGGAGGATCACTCCGGTATCAGTCGAAAGTGACCAGTTGTTATGTTTTCCTGTACCATTAATGCCCTTGAAGGGTTTTTCATGAAACAGTACCCTGAATCCGTGGTGCCTGGCGACCTTGGTCATAAGATCCATTAGCAACACGTTGTGGTCAACCGCCAGATTACACTCCTCGAAAACCGGAGCCAGTTCATACTGGTTAGGGGCCACTTCATTGTGACGCGTTTTTACAGGGATGCCTAATTTATAGGCCTCAGCCTCCAGGTCATGCATAAAGGACATTACCCGCTCCGGAATGGATCCGAAATAGTGATCATCCAGCTGCTGGTCCTTTGCAGAAGCATGTCCCATCAATGTGCGTCCGGTCAGCGCCAGGTCGGGCCGTGCATAATAGAGCGCCTCATCAATCAGAAAATACTCCTGCTCCCAGCCCAGGTTGGCATTGACCCTGGAAACGTTTTTATCGAATAACTGACATACCTCAGTCGCTGCTTTGTCTATTACATTCAGTGCTTTAAGCAGGGGGGCTTTATGATCAAGCGCCTCACCTGTATAAGAGATAAAAATCGTGGGAATACTCAGGGTATTATCAATTATAAAGGCTGGTGAGGTTGGATCCCAGGCTGTATATCCGCGCGCCTCAAAAGTGTTTCTAATTCCACCACTGGGGAAGGAAGATGCATCGGGTTCCTGTTGGGCAAGGGCCCCACCTGAGAAGGTCTCCACCACCCCTCCATTGCTGGTAGGATGAATAAATGCATCATGCTTCTCTGCTGTTCCTCCGGTAAGGGGTTGGAACCAGTGTGTATAATGGGTAGCACCTCGTTCAGTGGCCCATGCTTTCATACCTGCAGCAACAGAATCAGCTTTTCTTCTGTCAATGGGCGTGCCCTTGTCCATGGCATCCATCACATGATTATAAGCATCCTTGGCGAGATACTTCTGCATCTTCGCCCTGTCAAATACATTGATCGCATAATAGTCTGATGTTTTGTCAGAGGGAGGGGGTACATGAAGAGGCTTCCTGTCAAATACCTGTTCCAATGCTTTAAATCTGATAACCGCCATGGTAGAATAAATTAAGTTTATACGAATTAATTAGGGTTTGAAGATGCAAATATATACTTTTTTTATCCTTGCCCCC
>QMPQ01000155.1 GCA_003648635.1 Bacteroidota bacterium
AGGGATGAACAGCATGTGTTGTTGGAGGTGTATGATGCACTGGGTAGGAAGGTACAGACCCTTGCGGATAAACTTTACGGGCCTGGTTCACATGAAGTGGGAGTGGAGGCGAAAGGGCTTGAGCCCGGACTCTATTCCTACCGTTTGCAGGCAGGAGACAGTTCTGCCATCCGGCAAATGCTTATTCTTTGATGGCTTCCCTTACCAGGTACATCACCGATTTGTAATCGATATCACTGTTTCGTGAGAGACCTATCTCACAGGTGCGGCTATTTGAATAACCTGCCGAAAGCCGGTCTACCTGGAGCTTCAGGTTCCGTAGTGCCCAGGTATTGATTTCCGGCTGGGTAAATCCTTTATCCCCGGCAAATCCACAACAACCCACCTCCTCAGGGAAGACCGGATTTGTTGTGCATGCTTTGGCCACAGTCATGAATTTCTCCTGTAATCCCATTTTTGTACTGGTACAGGTCACATGGAAAGCCAGGGGCTCATCGCTACGCTGAAGTTTCAGTTTGTCCAAAAGGTGATCGTGGATAAACTCCACAGGTTCGTATAGGTCAAGCTTCTCCGACATCACCCGTTTCATGCGGTGGGTGCATGGACTGGTATCGCAGAGAACCGGGTAGGCCCCATTGTTGCTGACATCCAGCAGGGCCTCCTCTAATTCACCCGATTTGGCATCGGCAATATCGAAAAAGCCTTTGCTCTCCCATGGAGTTCCACAGCAGAGCTTGTTCATAGCTTCAGGAAAGAGTACCTCATAGCCGGCTTTTTCAAGGACCTGCACAGTCACCTCCACCAGCGAAAGTTTCTCTTTCACCTTCACAGCCGTCCCCATGCTCTGGTTGATACAGCTGGGGAAGTAGACCACCTTCATTTTGCCTGAATCTCTGCTTCGTTCGGGAGTTTTTAGAGCGCTAAGCTTAACCGGCCGTGGCATATGACGGTCCCAGATCCAGATCTTCTTGAAGGGAACAATCCGGTTTATCGCGGTCATAAAGCCCAGTCCCAGCCTGATGAAAAAATGAACCAGAGGGAAGTGTTTGCTGATCCAGGTAGCGATGGGATTGCCTGGTCGCTTCCGGGCATTGTTGCGGGCACGGAGGTGTTTGATCATCACACCGGTATCAATGGAGAGGGGGCAGGTGATGGCACAGAGTCCGTCTCCCGCACAGGAGTCATCGCCCTGGTATTTAAAAGATTTAGTTAGATTTCGCAGCTTTTCCGCATCTTCTCCGCTACGGTTCAAGCCTTCTATTTCACGCTGGACCACAATGCGCTGGCGGGCCGTAAGGGTAAGTCCATTGGTCAGACAGTTGATCTCGCAGAAGCCACACTCGATACACTGATCAACCGCTTCATCGATCACTGGCATAGGTTTGAAATGCTTGAGGTGTATCTGCGGATCATCTGAAATGATTACATCGGGATTCAGAATGCCTGTGGGATCAAAGGCTTTTTTGATCTCCTTCATATAGCCATAGATTTCTTCACCCCATTCATAGGCTACAAAAGGGGCCATATTGATTCCGGTTCCATGCTCTGCCTTCAGCGATCCGTCATATTTGTCCACAATCATTTTCGTGAGCTGAAGGATCATATTGTCATATTTTTTCAACTCCTCTGCATTGTGGAAATCCTGGGCGAAAATAAAGTGCAGGTTGCCATCCAGAACATGCCCATATATGACCGCATCTTTGAAGTCAAGCTCATCCAACATCCTGCGCATATCACCAACGGCAGCAGTCAGGTGTTCTGCACCAACAGCCACATCTTCGATAATTACACTGGTGCCGGGTTTGCGCATGCCGCCCACCGAAGGGAACACACCCTTACGCACATTCCAGAAATCCGTGATTTGTTTCAGATCGGACGTAAGTTCAAAATCACGCACCAGCTTAAATCCTGAAAGGGCCTTTCTGGTCCGGACCACCATCGCATCCATTGCCTCCTGGCTCTCCTCTTCAAGATCGATAAGCAGGGCGGTGACTCCATTTTCCAGGTCCCGGATATAGTCAGGAATGCCTGCATTGCCCTCCACAGAGCGCAGGGCCTCACGGTCCATGATTTCAATGGCTGGTAATTTAGCCTCTCTTAAGAGCGGTACAGCATCACAGGCCAATTTCAGACTTTCGAAGTAGATCAGCGAGGATGCTCTGAAGGGTTTGACAGGAATGGTGGAAAAGCTAGCCTCTGAGACAAAACCCAGGGTCCCTTCCGATCCCACCATCAGGTGGAGAATCAATTCCACCGGATCGCTGTAATCGAGAAAGGCGTTCATCCCATATCCCGTGGTATTCTTGATGCTGTATTTCTTCCTGATCTTTTTTACCAGCTCTGGTTTGGAACGAAGATCTTCACCGATGCGATTGAGGATCGAAACCAGCTCAGGCTTTGACTTATAGAATTCGTCGCAGCTCTTTTGATTAGCTGTATCCAGCAGGGTGCCATCTGCAAAGATGATCCTGGCCGATTGAATGGTGGCATAGCTGTTGGCATGGATCCCACAGCTCATCCCGCTGGCATTGTTGGCAATGATACCACCCACCATGGCCGAGTTGATGGAAGCTGGATCGGGACCAAATTTCATGCCGGTGGGCGCCAGTACCTGATTTAGTCTGGTACCGGTAATCCCTGGCTGAGCCCTGATAAGCTTGCCTTCTTCCAGGATTTTGAAACCGTTCCAATGTTGACCCCTGGCCTGAAGCAGCACCGAATCGGATATTGCTTGTCCGGAGAGGCTTGTTCCGGCAGCCCGGAAGGTTAGAGGTGTGCCTGTTTCATAAAGGATTTTCAGGGACTCAATTACCTGCTTCTCCTCTTGGGGTTTAAGCACAATCTTTGGTATCTTGCGGTAACAACCTGCATCGGCCGCAGTGGCCGTCAGGGTCAGATCGTCGGTATAAACCTGTTCTTTGCCAATGGCAGCCGATAGTTTTTTTATCAGGGAATTCATGTGATTGAAGGTAGCTAAAGTTAAATATTATCTTTGTTTTTCAAATTCAGGCCCTATGAAACGGTATCTTACTCATCGAAATTTGGTCTCCATCCTTTTACTGTTTGTGATGCTTGTGGGAGCTCAATCACAGGTCAAAACAGGCATTGAAGTGCTGGCTGAAAATGATTTTGATCTGCTCCAGGGAAAGCGGGTCGGACTGGTAACCAATCCTACCGGTGTGGATGGATCGCTTCGCTCCACCATTGATATCCTGCATGCCCACGTGAATTTAACAGCTCTTTTTGGTCCCGAGCATGGAGTTCGTGGCGATTTTTCGGCTGGTGATCATGTGGGGGACATGGTGGATGCACTAACTGGCATACCTGTTTTTTCCCTTTATGGGTCGAACAGAAAACCCAGCAAGGAGTCCCTTAAAAACATTGATGTTCTTGTTTATGACATCCAGGACATCGGGGTGCGCTCCTATACCTATATAAGCACCATGGGTTTGGTGATGGAGGCAGCTGCAGAAATGGATAAGGAGGTAATTGTTCTCGACCGGCCCAATCCGCTGGGGGGCATACGGATCGAAGGGCCCCTGGTAGAGGATGGCTTTCACTCTTTTGTGAGTCAGTATAGTATCCCCTATGTTTACGGGCTAACATGCGGAGAGCTTGCCTTGATGCTCAATGGGGAAGGGATGCTTGAGGGAGGTAAGCGGTGCAAACTTCAGGTGGTTCCCATGGAGGGATGGCACCGTGAGATGACTTTTGGAGAATGCGGACTACCCTGGGTGCCCACTTCACCTCATATTCCTGACTATCACACAGCCTATTTTTATCCGGCCACAGGGATCATTGGTGAGCTGGATCCCAATATGATAGGAATTGGCTATACACTTCCCTTCCAGCTATTGGCTACTGAGAATATAGATGCCCAGCTGCTGTCCGATGCCATGAATGCTCTTAAAATTGACGGGGTAGCATTTCGCCCCATCTGGTTTAAGCCCTATTATATGGCAAAAAAGGGAACACCCTTGCAGGGAGTGCAGATTCATCTGACCGATCCCTTAAGGGCACCGCTCACAAGCATTCAATTCTGGTTTCTGCAGGAGGCACACAAGCTTGATCCGTCTTTTGATCCTTTCAAGGGAAAGGAGGATCGGTACAGGATGTTTGATATGGTATGCGGGTCAGACCGTCTGCGTACCTCCATTATGAGCAATTTTTCTTTCAAAGAAATACAGGAGTACTGGAATCGGGACGTAGACCAGTTCAGGGAGCGCTCCATTCCATATTACCTCTATAAATAGGAACATAGATGCAAAGATTACTGAAGACCGGTGCCCTGCTTTTGTTGAATTCACTTCTCCTCACTTCACTTCATGCTCAGGAACCTGCAGCCATGACCGATTCAATGGCTTTGGGCCAGGTGTGGCGTCATGCCGATTCGCTCTTGAACAGCGATTGGTTTGTATCGCTTACCGGATACCAGAAAAAAGATTCCACCACAATTTCGTCGGTGGTGTTCTTTAAGAAACCCGACAGGATCAGGGTATATGCAGATAAGCAGCTGGCCTATGCTCCGTTTCGGGAGGTTGTCGTTGATTCGCTTGTGGCAGCAATTGGATCGGACCTGAGAGAGCCATTTGATAAGCACAGGATAGAGCTATATTCGGGTAAAATCAATATCCGGACCCTGGTTCCGAATTACTACCGCAGCTCCTCAAAGACAGTTGACCGAAGACGTTCAGCTGGCCAGTTGAAACGAAAATCACCTCCACTGGTCCAGAACCTCTCCAAGCCCTACCTGAGTGCTTCGGCACTTTATAATATCAACATTGCCCTGTGGCACAGCCACGGCTGGTATTATGAACCCTCCTTAAACAGGTGGGAGTGGCAGCGGGCCCGGATATTTCAAACGGTTGAGGATATCTATCCACTTTCCTACACCATGCCCTTCCTTGTTCCCATGCTGGAAAGTGCCGGAGCCAATGTTTTTGTTCCTCGTGAACGCGACTGGCAGGTACATGAAGTTGTAGTGGATAATAATGGCAGCACAGGCAGGAGCATCTTTGTTGCTCCGGAGTATTTGCAGGAAAGTGAACTGGGCAGCGGTTTTGGCATGGGACATCCACCCTATGTGGATGAAAATCCCTTTAGGCTGGGTTCTTACCTGTCTATGACATCGGACCGGAAGGCCACTGCTTCCATTCAATGGATCCCTGAAATCCCTGAATCTGGCGAATATGCCGTTTATGTCTCATTCCATGCCTCTTCCGACAACGCCAATGATGCCTTGTACAGGGTCTATCACAGGGGGGGAGTAAGCGAGTTTAGCATCAACCAGCAGATGGGTGGAGGGACCTGGGTCTATCTGGGAAAATTCAGTTTCTCTCAGGGGATTGATGCGGAGAATGGCAGGGTTGTCCTGATAAACAAGGGTGCCAGGCGAGGCAAAGGGCTAAGTGCCGACGCAGTTAAATTTGGAGGCGGAATGGGGAATATTTCCAGGAACGGATTTACCAGCATGCGTCCCCGCTACCAGGAGGGAGCCCGGTACTACCTGCAGTATGCCGGCATGCCCGATACCCTGGTATGGAAACTGAACGATAGCAACGATTATAACGACGATTATCAGTCGCGGGGCGAATGGGTTAACTACCTGATCGGGGCTCCCTCAGGCCCCAAGGCCAACCGTAAGGCAAGGGGCTTGGGCATCCCTGTGGATCTCTCTTTTGCCTTTCATACCGATGCCGGGGTCACGGATAATGACACCGTGATTGGCACATTGGGGATCTATAGCACCTCCTATGACCGGGGTTTATTTCCCTCAGGATTATCAAAAATGGCCTCCCGTGATCTTACCGACCTGGTGCAGTCGCAGATTGTGGAGGATCTCAGGGCTTCCTATGATCCGGCATGGACCCGGCGGGGAATGTGGGACAAAGGATATAGCGAGGCATTCCGCCCCAATGTGCCAACCATGCTGCTGGAACTCTTTTCTCACCAGAACTTCATTGATATGCGCTTTGGCCAGGAACCCATGTTCCGCTTTCATGTGAGCCGTTCCATCTATAAAGGCATGCTGAAGTTCCTGCATATACAATACGGCACACCTTATATAGTTCAACCACTTCCGGTGGAGCAATTTCAGGCCGGGATTTTCCAGGACGAGACCATAGTATTGCAATGGAAACCCGTAATCGATCCCCTTGAAGCTACGGCACAGGCTGAAAGCTACATAGTCTATACCCGTGTCAACGACGGTGGTTTTGATAACGGAACCCCTGTAAACAGCCCCAACTTTGTTCTGGATCAGGTACAGTCAGACAGCATCTATTCCTTTAAGGTTACGGCAGTGAATAGTGGTGGTGAAAGTTTTCCATCAGAAGTACTCTCCGCTTGCCTTACCAGCAATTCCTTAGGTACAGTTGCAATTGTCAATGCTTTTGACCGGACCAGTGGCCCGGCATGGTTCAATGATGAGCATCATGCCGGTTTTATGAATATGGTGGACCAGGGAGTGGCCTATGGTGTGGACCTGCATACAGTGGGAGATCAGTTCGATTATCAGAAAGACTCTCCCTGGCTGGATGATGATTCGCCCGGACACGGTGCATCCTATGCCGATCTGGAAGCAAAAGTGATTCCCGGAAACAGTTTTAATTTCAGCTATGTTCACGGACTCTCCATTCGAAATGCCGGATACTCCTTTGTTTCGGTCAGTGATGAAGCGCTTGTGAAGGATTCACTGGATCTTTTGTCCTACGCTATGGTGGATTATCTGGCAGGGGAGGAGCGCTCTACTTATATGCCAAAGAATGATTCGGTTTGTCACTACCAGGTATGGCCCGAATCCATGTTGAATATGCTGGAGAACTATTTAATGGACGGAGGAAAGCTATTGGTCACCGGGGCACATATCGCCTCCGATATGCATTTACACGAACAGGATGAGCGTGTGGGTAAGCTATTGAAATTCAAGTGGAGAACCAGCAATGCATCACGCAAGGGTCAGTTCTATAGTATGGATCCCGAATTCGCTCCCATGGGCCAGCAGTTCCGTTTCAATACAGGGATCGATCCCAAACTCTATACGGTGGAGGGTGCTGATGCCCTGGAACCCATAGATTCTACAGCCATCACCCTGATGAGGTATTCAGAAAATAATATGAGTGCAGGTGTGGCCTTCAGGGGTGCTTATGGGGTCGTCTCATTGGGATTCCCTTTTGAGAGCATAGTGGACCAGAAGATGAGAGATATTGTGATGAAGCAGACCTTAAACTATCTATTGAATCATAAAGATGATGAATAAAATCAATTGTTTTATACCCTACGATACCCCTGGAATATGGGAAGAAGTTCTGGCAGAATTAAGTGCTAGTTCACTTGTAAACAGGATATATCTGCTCGGAAAAGAGCAAGTCGGTACAGTGAAGGAGGGAGTCGGATTTATAAAGACCGATGGCAGCTTCAGTACCGATACCATCAAGAAGATTGCGGACCACTCCAATGGAGCTGCCTACGCTTTGGTGATTACCCGGGAATCGAAGATTAGTTTTGGCATGCTTGCGCTGGAACGCTTCCTGCAGCTTGCCTCCGGAACCGGATCCACAATGGTCTATTCAGATTATTTAGACCGGATCGACGGGAAACAATCGGGACATCCTGTAATCGATTACCAAAGTGGTAGTCTGCGGGATGATTTTGAATTTGGTCCGGTGCTCTTCTTCAATAGCCAGGTTCTGATACAGGCTGCAGGGTCCCTTACTGAATCCCTGGCGTTTGCAGGGCTCTATCAGTTGCGACTGAAGGTTAGCCAGAGTGGAATGCCCCTCCGGATTCCCGAGTATCTCTATTCCGTTGAGCCTGTAGATACAAGGGGTTCAGGAAAAAAGATGTTCGATTATGTGGATCCGAAAAACAGAGAAGTGCAACTGGAGATGGAAAAGGCGGCCACATTTCACCTGAAGGAGATTGGCGGATATCTGGAACCTGAGTTTGAATCCATCAGCTTCGATGAAGGTGAATTCCCAGTAGAAGCATCTGTTATTATCCCCGTGTTAAACCGGGAGAAGACGGTGGCAGATGCCATTGAATCTGTGATGCTTCAGGAAGCAGATTTTGACTTTAACCTTATCCTGGTGGACAATCACTCCACTGACAGGACCACCTCCATGGTTAGTGATCTGGCAAACTTATATCCCAATCTGATTCATGTGATTCCCGACCGCCGCGATCTAGGAATAGGTGGTTGCTGGAATGTGGGGATTCATCATCCGCAGTGTGGCAAGTTTGCTGTGCAGCTGGATAGCGATGATCTCTACAGTGACAAAGACACACTGAAACATATGGTGGCTGCTTTTTATGAGCAACAGTGTGCCATGGTGGTGGGCTCTTACCAGATGTGCAACTTTAAGCTGGAGGAAATACCCCCGGGTCTTGTGGATCATAAGGAATGGACACCTGAAAACGGAAGGAACAATGCCTTGCGTATCAATGGTCTGGGTGCACCCAGAGCATTTTACACCCCGGTGCTTAGAGAGATCAATGTGCCCAATGTGAGCTATGGCGAAGATTATGGAGTGGGACTGGCCATCAGCAGGCGTTATCAGATCGGACGAATCTACAAGCCGGTTTATCTTTGCCGCCGCTGGGAGGAAAATTCAGATGCCTCGCTTTCTGTTGAGGCGCAGAACAAACACAACACATACAAAGATCGTCTGCGGACCTTCGAGTTGAATGCAAGGAT
>QMPQ01000156.1 GCA_003648635.1 Bacteroidota bacterium
GGTATCAGCTGAAGAATATATTTGAATTGTTGCCTGAGCGCAGACAGAATTTAATGTTTTCAGCGACCATGACCGAAGAAGTTGATGCACTTATCGACGACTTCTTTACCAGTCCTTCCAAAATTTCCATTGCGATTAGCGGGACACCCCTGGACAATATTGATCAACACTGTTACCAGGTGAAGAATTTCTACACCAAAGCTAATCTACTTATACACCTTCTAAAAAATCGGGATGAATACAGCAAAGTGCTGGTGTTTGTGACCGGTAAACGAATTGCTGACAGATTGTTTGAAGCGCTGGAGGAGCCCTATGGATCGGAAGCCTGTATCATTCATTCCAATAAATCACAGAATTACAGACTGCGATCGGTGCGACAATTTGATGAGGGTGTAAACAGAATCCTGGTCACCACTGATGTGATGGCCCGGGGATTGGACCTGGAGCTTATCTCCCACGTCATCAATTTTGACACTCCCACCTACCCTGAAAATTACATGCATCGCATTGGCCGGACTGGGAGGGCAGAAAAGCAGGGTCAAGCTATTCTCTTTTATACGGAAAAAGAGGAAAGTGATAAAGCTTCCATTGAAGCCTTGATGAATTATAAAATCCCCATGCTTGAATTCCCCCGGCAAGTAGAAATTTCCAATGAGCTAAGCCCCGAAGAACGCCCCAGAGAAGTTGAGGTTAAGCTTAAACCTGATTCCGATATAAAAAGCAAAGGGGGTGCTTTCCATGAAAAGAAAGAGAAAAACAAGAAGACTAATCAGGGTGGGTCCTACCTCAGGAAGAAGAAAAAATATAAGAAGCCCAAGACAAAAGGGGACAAAAACTTTAACAGGCGACATAAAAGGAAATAAAACTTAGGGCCATGATTGAAAAATCAGATCGTCGTGATTTCATTAAGAAGGCAGCTCTGTTGACCGGGGCTTTAAGTATGGCAGGTAGTTCTACACTTGCCATGTCAAACAGTATTCAAAACAGCCGGAATCCACTCCCACAATGGAAAGGATTTAACCTGCTTGACTTCTTCTCTCCCAATCCAGACAGGCCTTATGGTGGATCGACCGAGGAGGACTTTAAGTGGATGACGGACTGGGGATTTGATTTTGTAAGGATTCCCATGGCTTACCCCTCCTACCTGGAGATTGACAGAAGCAGGGATATTACTCCCGAAGAGGTATTCAGCATTAATAAAGAGGCCGTTGAACGCGTTGATCAACTGGTTTATATGGCGCATAAACATAATCTGCACGTAAGTATCAACTTGCACCGTGCACCTGGCTATTGCATCAATGCTGGATTTCATGAACCCTACAATCTCTGGAAAGACAAAGAAGCTCAGGAAGCATTCTACTGGCATTGGAATATGTGGGCGGAGCGCTATAAAAACATCTCCCGTGAGTGGATCAGTTTCGATCTGTTGAACGAGCCGGCCATGATCGATGATATGAATAACCAACACGCCTCAAAAACATATGTGCCCGGAGATATATACGCAAAAGTGATTGAAGAGGCAGCAAATGCCATTTGGAAGCAGAATCCGGACCATCTTATAATTGCAGACGGGAACCAGGTAGGTACCAGGATCATTCCGGAAATTACACACTTGCCCATCGGGCAAAGCTGTCGCGGATACTATCCCGGTATTATTTCCCACTACAAGGCCCCCTGGGCCATGAAGGATATTGATAATCTACCCCCCTTGAAATATCCGGGACAGGTGGGAGATCAATACCTGTCCAGAGATATGCTTGAGAAATTTTACGAGCCCTGGATCAAACTTGCCCAATCAGGCACAGGGGTTCATTGTGGTGAGTGTGGTTGCTATAACAAGACTCCTCATGATATCTTCCTGGCCTGGTTTGGCGATGTGGTGGATATCCTTTCATCCAGCGATATAGGCTTTGCCCTATGGAATTTCAGGGGCGACTTTGGAATCCTGGACTCAGGACGTAAAGATGTGGATTATGAGGACTGGCATGGCCACAAACTTGATCGCAAACTTCTGGATCTGATCAGGAAGGCATAATCAGTACCGAGACAATACCTCATTTTCTTGTGGAGAGCGAATTCGATGTATGGGTAAGCTGAGGTCATTAATGTATCTTTGGATTATGTCTGGTTCACCCCTGAGGATACTGCTTACCTTTTCTTTTGTGCTCATTCTGAACGAAAGTGGATCGGCACAAGCTTCCAATTCTGCGGTCCAGGAGTCAGACTCACTTTCCTGGTATATTGAAATGAAATATGGTCTGGATCAGGAACTGTTTAATGGCATTCAATACTATAAAACCAATGTACAATATAAGGGCAATCCCTACTTCCCTGAAGATGTTTTTTACAATGGTTCTGTAACATTAAGGGGTACAAGGTATGACAATGTATTGCTGAAATATGATAGCTATTCTCAGCAACTCATTCTGAAATATACTGATTTCAAAGACAGAATTAATCTATTGATAATAAATAGCATTCACCTGGATTCATTCTGCCTGGGTACGCATTGTTTTCAAAAATTGTCCCTATCTGACGATGGAGTTTTATTCCATCAGCTTATAGAATCAGGACCTGTCTCCTGTTACATTTACTGGAGGAGAGAGATTCATTCCCTTAATTATGACTTTCAATATACGCATGAGTACAGCAGTCCAATCGGAACATATTATATCAGGTACATGGGTGAATTTCATCCTATCGCCAACAGGAAAAAATTACTGGGAATCTTTCCTGAATCCACACAGCCTGAATTCAAGAGCTATTTAAGACAAGAGCATTTCCGTTTCAGGAAGGCAGGACCCAAAGAAATTCAAAACTTGCTCAATTTTATCAGCAGCCTTATTGAAACTTCTCCCCAGCATTGAAAAAGCAGCTTTACATAGGCCTTTTTCTGGTTTTATGCCATCTGCCCAGTGGATATGGACAGGATCACGACCTGACAGTTTCAGGGAATTTTCAGGACATCCCTTTTTCTGAGTTTGTTTCAGCCGTTGAAATACAAAGCGGTGTAGTCTTCTACTATTTTGATTCCTGGGTAGCGGGTGTAAAAATTACCGCCTCGGGTACAAATCTTTCTTTAAATAAGATCTTAAGCGGTGCATTACTTCCTGTTGGGGTCCACCACTACCTGGATGAATTTGGAAATGTATACCTGACGTATGATACGAAGCTCGTCCCTCAACTGCCTGATCAAAATGGAAGCGAAGAGAGCAGATCCACTGATACCGAAGTTAGCGGAGGCGAGACCCTTACAAACGCTGAACAAAGGTATATTGAGGGCCATAAGTCCGGCTTACTGGAAACCCTTCTTGTGGGTAATGAACGATTGGGGATCGGTCAGGCGGAAGTGTTTGTATATGGTAAGATCATCGATAGCGAGACCGGAGAACCACTGATAGGTGCCACCATTTATGTGGAAAATCTGAAAAAAGGAGCAGCTACGGATGTGGATGGGCGATTTAGCATCTTATTAAGTCCGGGAAAACACAGGGTATCATTCAATTGTATGGGCATGGAACCTAAAGAGAATATTCTCCAGATAAATTCGGGGGGGGATATAGTGATCCAGATGGAAAAGGGATTAATCCCCATTAATGAGGTTGTCGTGAAGGCCAATAAGTATGACAATGTCAGGGGTAGCCAGATGGGATTTGAGAGATTGAACTATAAAAATACCAAAGAGGTGCCGGTGGTCCTTGGTGAAAAAGATTTATTGAAAGTGGCCCTGATGCTGCCAGGAGTTCAGACTGTGGGGGAGGGTTCCTCAGGGTATAATGTAAGAGGCGGCGCTGCAGATCAGAATATGATCTATTTGAATAAAGTCCCGGTGTATAACAGTTCGCACCTGTTCGGCTTTTTTACCGCCTTCAGTCCGGATATTGTTAAAGATTTCTCTCTTTATAAAAGCAATCTGCCTGCTCATTTTGGAGGAAGATTGTCTTCTATATTCGATATTTCCACAAGACAGGGGAATATGAACAGGTTCTCGGCCAGGGGAGGGATTAGCCCCATAACCGGTCATATTGCTGTTGAAGGTCCAATTGTAAAAGAGAAAGCCGCATTTGTTGTGAGTGGAAGGGCCACCTATTCTGACTGGATTCTAAAACAATTGGAAGAACCTGAATTAAGAGATAGCAATGCGGCCTTTTATGACCTGTCTGGTACGGTAACCATTGAGCCGAATGAGAAGAATCTGGTGAAGGCATTTGGCTACTATAGCAATGATGCCTTTTCACTTGGAACAACAAATCAGTATGCATATTCCAACGCTGGTGGATCTTTAAACCTGAGGCACCGCTTTGGCTCCAGAGTTTCAGGTGACTATGCCCTGGTATTCGGCCAGTATGCCTTCTCTACGGTGAATACAGAGTTAGAAACGTCCGCGTATACACACGATTATAGGATCGATCACTATGAAATGAGGGCAGATCATACCTGGCTCTCCATGGGAAGGCATAAAGTAACTTTCGGGATCAATGGGATATATTACAATCTAAACCGGGGCCTGATTGAACCTCATGGGGAAAACAGCCTGAGGTATCCGGTTGATCTTGGAAGAGAAAGAGGTGTTGAGCTTGCGGGATACATTGCTGATGAAATTTCTCTGACACCTTCCCTTTCCGTCTATCTGGGATTACGCTATAGTTCCTTCATGAATCTTGGCCCTGCAGAAATCCTGACTTACGATGAGGATGCAGCCATGAATCCCGGCAATGTAAGCGATACGCTGAATTTTTCAGAAGGAGAGATTACCAGTAGCTACTCAGGGCCGGAGCCAAGAATCTCTCTGGTCTATCTGATCGGTCAGAATAATTCAATAAAGGCCTCTTATAACAGGATTCAACAATATATTTTCATGTTAAGTAATACCATTGCCATCTCCCCTACAGATCAATGGAAATTGTGCGACTATCATATTAATCCTCCTGTTGTGGATCAATTTTCTCTGGGATATTACCAGGACATAAGAAGTGCTGGTCTGAGCACTTCAGTGGAGGTCTATTATAAACAGTTAGCAAATGTGGTCGATTATAAAGACGGGGCGGATTTTATCAGCAATCCGTACACTGAGACCCAGGTGGTACAGGGAAACCAGGAGGCTTATGGCATAGAATTAATGATAAAGAAGAATACGGGCAAATTAAATGGGTGGCTGGCATACAGTTATTCCAGATCTATGATGGTATTCGACAGCCCTATTCCCGGTGAGAGTATCAATAATGGATTCAAGTATCCTTCAAATTATGACCGGCCTCACAACCTGGGACTGGTCTCTAATTACAAAGTGAGCAGGCGTTTAAGCTTCTCATTTACAATGGAATATATCACCGGGCGACCCATTACCTATCCCATTTCCATTTATTACCAGAATGGGGCAGAGTATCTGGACTTTTCGGATCGAAACAAATACCGGATACCAGACTATTTCAGGATGGACCTGTCCATCAACCTGGAAGGAAATCTGAAAAAGCGCAAGCTGGCGCATAGCTTCTGGATGTTCAGTATATACAATCTTACCGGAAGGAACAATGCCTATTCGGTCTATTTCAAGAATGAATCGGGCAGTATTAATGGGTATAAACTCTCCATCTTTGGACGGCCGATCATTACCCTTTCATGGAATTTTAAGTTCGGAAACTATGCGACTGAATAAGTGGACCATAGCCATATTATTTGCAGCTCTCTGTAGCGGATGCATAGAACCATTCGAACCTTTAATAGAGGAGGAGAGTGAAGTAATGGTTATCGATGGAAAGCTCAGTGATACGCCCGGCATCCAGACCATTACAATTACCCGATCTTCGCCCTACAATAATCCCCGGTTCCAGCCGGTTTCAGGCTGTGTTGTTCGTGTAGAGGATGGATTAGGCAGCGGTGTCACATTTCCGGAAACCGGGGATGGCATATACGAGAACACGCTGGAGCCAGGCTTTATGGCCGCCGGGAAAGCCTATAAATTACAGGTCTTTACACCTGATGATGAGACCTATGAATCTGACTATGATTCACTCCTGTCCTGTGCTTCCATTGATGATCTGAGTTATGAGGTGGAAGTGCAAGGCACTTCCAATCCGGACATCAATTATTATGGGGTCAGGTTCTATGCAGATGTATCAGGTAGTATGGAGGAATCCAGGAACTATATGTGGACCTTTGAGGAGACCTGGGAATATGTCTCAACCTACCCGATACAGTATATATGGGATGGCGTGATCTTACATGATTATACACCAAGACTGCATGGTTTTGGGATCTGTTACCTGACAAGCTTACTTGAAAATTTTGAAGTGGGTTCCTCCATGCAGCTGGAGCAAAATGAGTTCCGCCATCAACCTTTATATTTTGTTTCAAATCAGTCCCCCCGGCTTCAGGAAAAATACAGTCTGCTGGTATCACAGCATTCTCTATCGTATAATGCCTACCTGTACTGGGAAAAGATGAGGGCCCAGGCCGGTGATACCGGTGGCCTTTTTGAAACCCAACCCTCTAGCTCCAGGGGAAATATCTACAATATCAACGATCCGGACGAGAAGGTGCTTGGCTACTTTTATGTTTCCCAGGTGCAGGAAAACCGGATCATGGTAGCGGAAGATTTTGACTTTCCCATAACAGGATTTGATTGCCCGCTGGATACAGCCTTCAACCAGGAAGATTTTACCCTTGATTACCCCATTATGTATTCCATCTCCTCATTTGGGAGAGGATCCCCCTATGCCTATTCTTACAAGGAATGCCACGATTGTACCTACAGAGGCGGAGTGACTACGAAACCTGAATACTGGGATGATTAAAATGAATGGAGCTAATAAATATTGTAAGCTATTGATGGTCCTCCTTGTGAGCAGTCTGGTTACTCTGGGGCATGCACAAACGAGCTACGACTCTGTCTATGCAGCCCTGGCAAAAAAACGCCCTGAAAAGCTGCTGGTATTTACCGACCGCTCCCTGTATGCAGTAAATGAATCCATCCTATTTTCAGCTACTCTCCAATCCGGGACAGAATCCCTTGCCGGGCCGGGAAGCGAGGTATTATATGTTGAACTGGTAAACGCAGCAGGGGAAGCGCTTGCAAAAGGTAAATACCTTATTTCTGAGAATCGTTCTGCAGGGCACCTATCCATACCTTCAACCATTGCTTCAGGTATCTATTATTTGAGATCTTATACTCGCTGGATGCGGAATTTTGGAGCCAGTGATTTTACTTATTTACCCATTCGGGTGGTGAATCCTTACTCAACAGAGGTGGCAGAAGAGCCCCCAGGAAAGGAGAAAACCGGTCTGGCTCCTATACAAAAAGGATCTCCGGAGGTATTAGTTTTAACAAACAGTCCAAGCTATGGTGTTGATGCTTTGGTTGATGTTGAACTCATCCTAAGGGAAGGTAGCTACTCCCAGATTCAAAATGCTTGTCTGACCGTGGTCCCGGCAGGGTCCATTGATACATCTGCTTTCCTTCATCGTATAGAGTCACCGGATATGCCGGTGGCCTTTCAATTTAATTTTCTGCCCGATAGAAAGGGGGCTTCCATTTCAGGTACTGTTGTTGACCAAAACAATGGGGAGCCTGTTTCTGATACCCGTATTCATTTTTCCATCCTGGGGGAAGACCCCGCATATCTAGTCTCCACTTCTGATCAGGAAGGAAGATTTTTCCTGAAAACACCCTCACGATTGGGAAACCAGGAAATGTTCGTAGTCCCGGAGCATTATACTGAGCAAAGCCTTGAAGTACGCATTGACAATGATTTTACCACAGAAGCCTTACCCTTTTCTCCAGGATCCTATGCGCTTCGAGAGGATGAAAAACTCCTGGCCTCTAGATTATCACTTCAGATGCAACTGCGGCTGGCATTCCTGGCAGAATCAGGGCCTGATACATCGACTATTACAAACCGAATTAATCCCGTTCCCTTTTATGGTAAGCCAGAGATCTCAATTAAGCTTGATGAATTTATTAACCTGCCGAACATGGAAGAGGTTATTGAGAACCTTATTCCTCTTACCTATGTTGTACAGCGCGGAGGAAAAGCAGACTTCCTGATAAAAAGTGACAATCCCATGATCTCACAATACCGTCCACTCATTTTAATCGATCATATTCCAGTTTTAGATAGGGAAGTTGTGCTGGCCATCCCTCCTTCAAAAATTGATCGTATAGAGGTGATTCGCGAAGTTTATGTACTTGGGGAAGTGAAATTTGGGGGGATCATCTGTTTCACAAGCCGACAGGGGGATTTAGCCGGCATGAAATTGCCTGAAGGATCCTACTTTTTTGATTATACCACCCTGCATCGCCCCATGGTCCCACAAGGTCCCCGTTACAAAGGAGGTAGCAAGATCCCGGATTCCCGAAACACCCTGCTCTGGATGGATCATCTGGAGCTGGATAAGAGTAGCTCCAGCAAGGTCAGCTTTCAGGCAGCATCACTTCCCGGCAACTACCTGATTCTTTTCCGAGGTGTTTCGTCCGAGGGGGAAATTGTATATGGAATGAACCGTTTTCGGGTGGAATAATCATCTTTCTTCCCGAACAGACCGCCCCCTTGCCAGAGAGGAGAAGAGTCCCACAATACAGAGTATCACAAAAACTATAAATGTGGTTCTCATGCTGCTCATGAATTCTGGAGCATATTGAGTTGAAATAGGATTATTCCCGATAAAAACTTGCAGGATCAGGGTGGCGATCCCCATA
>QMPQ01000157.1 GCA_003648635.1 Bacteroidota bacterium
ACTGCAAAATCGATGACCAGCAGGTCCTCTTCAAACTCTTTCCGGAACAAACTTTCATCGCCCACATAATCGACCCCTTTGTTAAACCGTCCCGTAAACTTGGGGGCAATGGTCTGGGCCGGGATGTCGTACTGTTTGATCATCATCAGGATGAAGAATAGCTCTACGGGTGTCTGAGCTGCTTCCACTTCATCCATAGACACCTCAGCAATAAAGCCTTCAGCTCCCTTACAATCAGCAATATACTTATAAATTGCCGATGCTTCGCGGACCGCACCCAGGTAAGACCTGGCAATTTTTACAAGTAATTCGCCTGATATCGTGAAGGGCTGTGCGATTCCGGGGATAAGCAGCTCACCTTCATATGCTGATGCTTCTTTTAAAAAGTCCTGCAACTCCTGTTCTGTGATCTCACTACCAATATAGTCAGCCACATCCAGGGTGAAAAAATTAGCATGATCCAGGAAAGGATCAACCGTCTTCAGGTTGATGTGGTCTGCATCTACGTAATAGGAATCCTCCCACTGCAAGGCTAGGACAGCGTTATTTGCTTCCAGAAATGTATCTTCGGGTGAAGAATGAATGATCTGATGCTCCCGGTTGGATTTATTCCAGACGGGTACAATCTCAATTCCCTCTTCTTTTGCCTTAATCAGGGCCTCAAGCTGTGCTAAGCCCTGTTGACCAAACCTGTCGCCAATCCCAAAGGAGTACTTTTCTAATTTCATTTAATAATAATTTTTCCGTGTGCGGACACGAAATTAGACAATTTTATGACTCTTTCCTAAAAATATTACTTATTTTTGCTTAAGGATATCGAGTTTATTGAAAGGATTTATTTTGTTGTAAACGATTGGAATAAAACAATATATGGCTAAAGTCAGGATCAAGGATATTGCCGAGATTGCCAATGTATCCATTGGGACAGTGGACCGGGTAATCCATAAGCGGGGGGAGGTAAGTCCAAAGACCCGGGAGAAGATCCAGAAATTGCTCGTGGAGTTCGATTATAAGCCTGATATTGCAGCCCGATCGCTGGCATTGAAGCGTGATATCCATCTGGCAGTTGTTATGCCAAAGGTTGTGAACGATCATACCTTTTGGGAACTTCCTCAGCAGGGCATTCAGCAGGCACTTGAGGCGCTGGACCATGATCAGGTAAGCATTCATAGCTACTACTTCGATCAGTTGGATCGCTTAGGATTCTCAGACATCCTGGAGAATTTTCCTTATGGAGCAATGGAAGGAGTGCTTTTTGCTCCGGTCTTCAGGGAGGAGTCCACCGCTTTCCTGGAACGTTGTGCAGAGGCGAGCATCCCTGTTGTCCTGTTTAATTCCCTTCTGGATACTCCTGCAGTAAGCTCTTACGTGGGCCAGGATGCTTATCACAGTGGTAAGGTGGCCGCCAAGCTAATCTCCTACGGAATGGAACAGGGTCGGGATCTTGCCATAGTCAATATGTCTGCAAGAAAGGATCATTATGCGCATATTATCGAAAGGGAGAAGGGATTCAGAGCCTACTTTACCAGCTCTGAAAGTCACCCGAAGCACATGCTAAGTATTGATCTTAATGGGGCAGATGACCTCCTGTTGAAAGAAAAACTAAGTGAGATATGCGCATCATATGATATTGGGGGACTCTTTGTGACCAATTCAAGGGTGCATAAGGTGGCCCGTTTTCTGTCTGAAACCAGGAGGGACCGCGTTCGCTTGGTTGGCTATGACCTGCTCCCTGAAAACATAGAATTTCTAAAAAAGGATGGTATTGATTTTTTGCTATCCCAGAAGCCCGAAGAGCAGGCTTTCCAGGGATTGAATTCCCTGTATAACCTGGTGGTCTTTAATCGGGAGCCGGCCCCGAGGCAGTGGCTTCCAATTGATATTATTACCCGCGAAAACTTAGCATATTATCAACCCAAATCATTTGATTAAATGGAACATCAAGCATTTAAAGCGTTAAAAGATAAAGTATGTGTAATTACTGGCGGAGGCGGTGTGCTTGGTACATCCATGGCACACGGATTAGCTTCGGCAGGGGTCATTACCGTCATTCTTGATATTAATGAGGAGGCTGCAAAAAAGCTTGCTTCAGATATCACATCCGATATGGGGGTGAAGAGTTATGGCTACAAGGCCAATGTGCTCGACAGGGCTTCTCTGGAAGAAGTCAGGAAACAGATATTGGAGGAGGTAGGTGAAATGGATATGCTGATTAATGGGGCTGGTGGAAACTCTCCCAAGGCCACCACCAAACTGGAGCAGATTACGGAGGAGGAACTTGATCAACTGGAGGATGGATTCTTCGGACTGGAGCTGGAAGGATTTCAGAAAGTATTTGACCTTAATTTTACCGGGACTCTGCTACCCACAATGGTTTTTGCCAGGGATATGGTGGCTCGTCAGAAAGGTGTGGTACTAAATGTATCCTCCATGAATGCCTATAAACCTTTGACTAAGATTCCTGCCTATTCGGCGGCCAAGGCTTCCGTAAATAACTTTACAGAATGGCTTGCCGTTCATTTTGCCAAAGTGGGTGTTAGGGTCAATGCCATTGCACCAGGTTTTTTTCTGACCAATCAGAACCGCTTCCTGGTGACCGACGAGCAGACAGGAGCGCTAACCCCGCGGGGCGAGAAGATTATCTCCAATACACCCATGGGAGTATTTGGTGAACCGGAAGACCTGAATGGAACAGTACTCTTTCTATTGTCAGATATGAGTAATTTTATTACCGGAATCTGTATCCCGGTCGATGGTGGATACAGCGCATTTGGAGGCGTGTAATATGATCTATTTTCAAGAGGGGGCACCCGATGCAGTGTTAACAGACCAGGATATTAGCAATGCCCTGACCAAGGCATTTAATAGTTTTGGCCCAAAAAAGAAGGTGCTGGCCATTCCTCCTGATATGACCAGGTACCACAGCATGGCCGGACGGCTAACAGAGATGGCGTGGGAGTATTACGGAGAGCGTCTTACTGATGTTCTTCCGGCACTTGGTACCCATGCTGCCATGACCGGGGAGGAGATTGGAAAGATGTTTGGTGGGGTACCAGAATCCATATTCAGGGTACATGACTGGCGGAATGATGTGGTATCGCTGGGGGAGGTCCCTGCCTCCTATCTTGAAACTGTCTCTGAAGGGAGAGTTTCCTACCCATGGCCAGCCCAGGTAAACAAACTTCTGGTGGAGGGGCAGCATGACCTGATTCTTTCCATTGGACAGGTAGTACCCCATGAGGTAATTGGGATGGCCAATTACAATAAGAATATTTTTGTGGGCACCGGTGGACCCGAAGGGATCAATAAGAGTCATTTCCTGGGAGCCGCCTATGGGATGGAGCGGATAATGGGACGTACCAGGACACCGGTCAGGGATGTCCTGAACTATGCCTCGGAGCACTTTGCTGCTGAACTTCCTGTAGTATATGTACAAACGGTTATTGGACGCAGCAAGGAGGGAGGACTGGTGGTGCGTGGACTCTACATCGGGGATGATGAGGAGTGCTTTGTCAAGGCTGCGGAACTATCTCTTCAGGTTAATTTCCAGATGCTGGAGCAGCCCCTGCAGAAAGTGGTGGTCTACCTGGATCCGGAGGAGTTCAAGAGTACCTGGCTCGGTAACAAGAGTATTTACAGAACCCGGATGGCTATTGCTGATGGTGGCGAACTGGTGGTGCTGGCACCCGGACTGAAAGAGTTTGGAGAGGATGCAGAGATCGATCGTTTGATCCGAAAATATGGCTACCTGACTACACCGGAAATTCTGAAAGCAGTGGAGGAGAATGACGATCTGCAGGAAAACCTCAGTGCTGCGGCTCACCTGATCCATGGTTCTACGGAAGGAAGATTCAGCGTTACTTACTGTCCCGGACATCTGAGCAAAGAGGAGATTGAGGCTGTGAATTACCGTTATGGGGTTCTGGATGAGCTCTCTAAGCGGTACGATCCGCGGATGTTAAAGGAAGGCTTCAATACCATGTCCGACGGGGAGCATATCTACTATATATCAAATCCTGCCCTGGGACTTTGGTCCTGGAAAGAGAAATTCAAATCTTAAGAGCATGATTAAGATAGTTGCTGACAATAAAATTCCTTTTCTGGAGGGTGCGCTGGAAAGTGTGGCTAAAGTGGAGTATCTGCCCGGGACTGAGATTACCAGGAGTCACCTGCTTGCTGCAGATGCCTTGATTACCCGCACCCGAACCAAATGTAACAGGGAGCTGCTGGAGGGGACATCCATTCGTTTTATCGCTACAGCCACCATAGGGTATGATCATATTGACACGGATTATTGTAGAGAGAAGGGGATCGAGTGGACCAATGCACCGGGTTGTAACTCCTCTTCGGTAGAGCAATATATAGTCTCTACACTGCTATGGCTGGCTATGCAGCGCAGCCTCGACCTTAAGGTTCTATGCCTGGGGGTGATTGGTGTGGGGAATGTGGGACGCAAAGTGGCTTCTGCAGCCAGGGCCCTGGGGATGAGAGTGCTTCTAAATGATCCGCCTCGTGAGCGTGCCGAGGGCAATGCTGAATTTGTTTCCCTGGAAGAGCTAAAGGAGCAAAGTGATATCATTACCCTGCATGTTCCCCTGAACAAAGGGGGACTGGATAACACTGACCACCTGGTTAACCGGGAATTTCTCGCTCAACTGAAGAATGGGGCCATTCTGATCAACTCTTCCCGCGGGACAGTGGTGGACGAAGCAGCGCTACTGGAGGGAATTCGAAGCGGGAAACTTTCAGATGTGATCCTTGATGTATTTGAGAATGAACCGGCCGTAGACAGGAAATTGCTGGAGGCTCTAACACTGGCTACCCCGCATATTGCAGGCTATTCCCTGGACGGAAAGGCCAATGGCACCACCATGTCGGTGCAGGCCATCAGCCGTTTTTTTAAGCTGGGATTGGATAATTGGTCCCCGGTAGGCATGCCGGTACCCGAGATCTCAGAGATACTCACTGATGCCTCTGAAAGTGATCTCCCGGAATTATTATGGGACATATATGCGCAGACCTACGATGTGAGTTCTGATGATCAGCGTTTAAAGAATGCTCCTGAAAGCTTTGAGATCTTACGGGGCGAGTACCCCTTTCGTCGGGAGCCTGTAGCCTATGCAGTCAGGCTATTCCAGGGATACCCTGAGATCAGGAAAATTCTTGAAGGACTGGGATTCGATGTATTATCGGATCAGTGCATGTAAATTATAAATAAATTAACTTATAACAGTAAAGAATAAACAAATGAAAGCAAAAGCAGATATCGGACTAATTGGATTGGCCGTAATGGGTGAAAACCTGGTGCTAAATATGGAACGCAACGGTTTTACAGTGGCTGTTTATAACCGTACCACAGAGAAAGTGGACAAATTTATAAACGGCAGGGGAAAGGATAAGAATTTCATCGGAGCACATTCAATCGAAGAATTCGCTGCTTCACTAGAGCGCCCCAGAAAGGTGATGATGCTGGTAAAGGCAGGAAAGCCGGTGGATGATTTTATCGAGATGCTGCTACCTTATCTGGAGGAGGGGGATATCATTATTGATGGGGGCAACTCCCATTTTCCAGATACCATCAGAAGGACTAAGTATGTGGAGAGCAAGGGAATGCTATTTATTGGAACAGGAGTTTCAGGTGGGGAAGAAGGTGCTTTGATGGGGCCCTCCATTATGCCTGGCGGATCGGCCAAAGCATGGCCGCATGTGAAGGAGATCTTTCAGGCCATTTCGGCCAAGGTGGAAGATGGAACTCCCTGCTGCGACTGGGTTGGAGATGATGGTGCCGGTCATTTTGTGAAGATGGTACATAATGGTATTGAATATGGGGATATGCAGCTGATTAGTGAGGCCTATAATCTGATGAAGAATCTACTTGGCATGAGTGCGGATGAGATGCATGAAGTGTTCAAAGAGTGGAACAAGGGAGAATTGGATTCTTATCTGATTGAGATTACAAGGGATATCCTGGACTATCGAGATGAGGATGGGGATGCACTGGTGGAGAAGATCCTGGATACAGCCGGCCAGAAAGGAACCGGGAAATGGACCGGTATAGAGGCCCTGGATCTGGGAATCCCTCTGACCCTGATCGGGGAGTCTGTATTTGCCAGGTGCCTTTCTGCCATCAAGGAGGAGCGTGTGGAAGCCTCAAAGGTTCTTTCGGGACCAGTTCCCTCTTACAGTGGCGACAGGGCAGAGTTTATAAATGATATCAAGAGCGCTCTCTATGCTTCCAAGATTGTCTCTTACGCCCAGGGTTACACCCTGCTACGAGAGGCGGCAAAGGAGTATGGATGGGTGCTGAACTATGGAGGTATTGCCTTACTCTGGCGCGGCGGATGTATAATTCGCTCTGTCTTCCTGAGTAAAATCAAGGATGCATTTGATCAGAATCCAGGCCTTCCCAATCTGCTGCTGGATCCCTTCTTCAAGGAGAAAGTTGAGGCTTCCCAGGAAGGATGGCGCAAGGTAGTTGCCACTGCTCTGGTGAACGGAATTCCTGTTCCGGCATTTACCACCGCACTAAACTATTTTGATGGCTACCGTTCAGAACGCCTTCCTGCCAATATGTTGCAGGCGCAACGCGATTATTTCGGAGCCCATACCTATGAGCGTGTGGACAAACCACGGGGCGAATTCTTCCATACAAACTGGACCGGAAGGGGAGGAGATACCAGCTCCTCCACCTACTCAGTATAATAGCTCTGAGAAGCATAGATAACACAAAAAAAACCGGGCTGCGTATCTGCAACCCGGTTTTTCTATTTTTTCTAGCCTCTATTAAGCAAAGTCTTATCCATTAAATCCACCCACCCTGGTATAGTTGACCTGTGCGTTGATATAGAAAGCCTTGTATTTGATGTAGTGGTTTCCTTTTTTGAATTCCCAGTGTACATTCTTGGCTTTGAAAATCTTTCCGATACAAGCCTCAAAGATCAGGGTATAAGAGATTCCGGTGATCATCTCAGCTTCAAGAATGTTTTTAAACTCTACACTCCTGTCAGCAAAATGACCAATCACAGGAAGAGAGTACTTTTTCTGGGCTCTTTTCTTCTTAGCTCCATTATTTATAATGGGAGTCCTCCTGACTTCTGCTAGTTTATCCGACATATATGCAATTTTATCTCTAATACGTAAATGTATATCAAAATGTTATCCTTGCAGCTAAAATAAGCAAAAAAATAGAACCCCAGAATGGAGGTTTTATTAACAAATAGTGTATTTTTAACCCACCCTGAAGTGACTAAATCAAATGAAAACCCTTATTGCCTACTCAACGACACTGGGTTGTACGGAACAGTGTGCGTCTAAATTGAAAGATGATCTCGGTGATGGTGTGGAGATGGTGCGCATCTCCTCACGCAGAAGGTACAACCTGAAGCAGTATGATACCATTATCGTGGGAGGTTCTATCCATGAAGGAATGATTCAGCGATCGGTTCATAAATTTTGCGAGAGCAACCTTGAGATCTTACTGATGAAGCAGGTGGGACTCTTTGTTTGTTGCATGGATCCTGATGCTGACGAAAAGGAGCTTATCAGGCGTGCTTTCCCGGAGTCACTTGTGGAGCATGCACTGGCCAGCGGCTTCTTTGGAGGGGAACTGAATATCAAGAAGATGAACCTTCTTCAGAAAATTATGACCAGAAAAGCAGCCCGCCTCCAGAAAGAGCCCGATATTGATTTTCATAGTATTCTTGAGTTTGCCCGGACCATCCACGAACTTGGATCAGATGATAATATCAATGGTCCCATCGTACACATGTGATGCAGGTCCGCTTAGGTAGATCTCGGTAAAGTGCTGGTCCGCCTGAGACTTAAAACTTACATTCAGCTCTCCTCCCCTGGTCTTTGCCAGGTATGAACTTTTGTCAGACCCGGACTTAAAGCAGGCCGTTATGGCAGCTGCAGTCACGCCAGTTCCACATGACCAGGTTTCTCCTTCCACACCCCTTTCAAAGGTTCTGACCGCAATCTCATCTGAAGCGGGCCCCAGTTCAACAAAATTGACGTTCACACCTCCTTTGCCAAATCGCTCCTGATGCCTGATTTCAGCTCCTTTACGTTCTACCTCAAGCTGCTCAAGGTTTTTTACAAAATGCACAAAATGGGGTGAACCTGTATTGAGCAAGTAACCATCTGATAATTTGTCGATGCCGCTTACATCTGCCAGTTTAAGACGAATCTCTCCATTAATTTGGATGGATGCTTCATGTGTGCCGTCAATTCCCTCAAATGTGGTATATGTCTTGATAATCCCAAGGCTTTTAGCATAAGCGGTGATACAGCGACCCCCATTCCCACACATGGTACCCTCACTGCCATCAGAGTTGAAGTAGCGCATGGTGAAATCGAAGCGCTTACTCTTTTCCAGTATGATCAGGCCATCCCCACCAATGCCGAATCTGCGATCACACAGGCGACGGACCATGCTGGAATCAAAAAGAGAGGGTTCCAGCTCCCTTCCATCTATCATAACGAAGTCATTTCCGGTTCCGTGATATTTTGAAAAGTGAACAAGCATAGTAGCTTACGCGTTAAAAAAGGTTAAAAGGTGGGCTGATTACCAATTTTTTTTCAATTCCAGTTGTTATGATAGTAAATTGCCTTTATAAAGGCACGGAATTTGA
>QMPQ01000158.1 GCA_003648635.1 Bacteroidota bacterium
ACTTGGCTACGATTTCAGTATGGCTCCAACTTCCGTTTCAGTGAAACATACCAAGAAAACTCTCGACTTGAAGAGTGTCAATGTATGGGATGGCCAGGAAATAGTCAGTGAATCACATCTCACTCTGAACGGAAAAGAGACTGAAAACATGGGTTTTGGGGAGAGTGTTACAAAATCCACAGCGGTAGTAGATAAGGGAACCAAAACCATAACAATTGTTACCGATGGATCCTCTGAAGGTGTGGGTGATTGGACCTCTACCCAGGTTATGTCGATGAAAGACGGTAACCTTGTGATAGAGTTTGAAGCCGCCTCTGACATGGGTGAGATGGCTGAGACCTACGTTTTTGACAAACAGTAAGCCTATTCAGGTCAGCAATTCATACTGTCTGGGATGACTGTCCGGAAGAAATGAGAAAATCATCATCGACACATCGTGGTTGGATGCTTTAGAAAGCTGCTAAATCTGCGGACAGAGGTATACTTTCCATGAAACGCCACAAAACAATTCTTGCGTTGTCAGCCTTACTGATGTTGGCTTATGCCTGCAACAGATCAACACCACTCATCGAAGACAGGAGAAGCTACATTGAGTCGGTGGAACAGTGGCAATATGATCGCCTGGAGGGCCTGAAAGCGAAAGATGGTTGGTTGAACCTGGCTGGTATTTACTGGCTGAAGGAGGGAGCACAGATTTTTGGATCACATCCTTCAAATGATATTGTCTTTCCCGAAAAGGCTGCGGCTTTCATTGGTACATTGACTCTCAGCGATGAGCGTGTTCATGTAGAGGTAAATGACGAAGTAGGGCTGTATTATGAAAATAAACGGGTCAAAGAGCTTGAGCTGAGCTACGACAGTTCCGGTGCACCTTCATACATTACACACGGGGATTTTGCCTGGTATATAATGAAGCGACATAATAGCCTGGCTATTCGACTCAGGGATTATAAGAATCCTGCCATAGAGGCTCTGGATCATATCCCATCTTACCCTATTGATCCTGATTACATCGTGGAAGCCACACTCCATCCCTTCGATGAATCAAGAACCATTACCGTAAATACTCCCTTTCAGGATTATACCCAGGAATACAATTGCCCGGGGGAACTCCATTTCAAACTTAAAGGTCATAGGTTGAAACTTTTCCCATTCTCTTCCGGGGAAGGATATTTCATTATCATCTCTGATGAAACATCTGCCATGGATACCTATGGAGGAGGAAGATTCATGTACGCCTACCCTGACTCCTCAGGAAGAATCATCCTCGATTTTAACAAGGCCTATAATCCCCCCTGTGCTATCACACCATTTGCTGCCTGTCCTATGCCACCGCCAGAAAATCACCTACCCCTGGAAATCGAAGCCGGGGAAAAAACTATTGAAGGTCATGAAACATTTTAAAGGAAATTTTCATCAATTCTCCTCTAATGGTTGACTTTCTCGGTAAATCGAATCTGCATTATCCATGTGTTGCGCAATATCAATCCTTGACTTTGGCAAACTTTCGGGGTAATTCTTTTGAAGAAAATCAATTAGTTTTTCCCGTACGTTCACCCTCAGATCCCAGGCAGAAGGTGAATCGTCTGAACTCATAAGAGCCCTGATCTCCATTGTTTTTTCAGTTGAATCTGTAACCTGCAGGACATTTACCTTTCCATCCCAATTTTTATCTGATTGTAATACCCTGGTAAGTTCCTCACGCAATTTATCTATTGGAACTGTGTAATCCGTATAGATAAATACCGTTCCAAGTATATCTGCTGAAACACGGGTCCAATTCTGAAATGGTTGTTCTATAAAATAAGTCGTAGGTAGAATCAACCTACGTTTATCCCAGATCCTGACAACCACATAGGTAAGGTTTATTTCCTCGATCCAGCCCCACTCTTTCTCAACAATGACCACATCTTCGATTCGTATAGGCTGGGCAATGGCAATCTGGAACCCGGCCAGTACATTTCCGATCAGTTTTTGTGCGGCAAAACCCAGAATGATACCCGCCACACCTGCAGAAGCAAAAAGACTCACTCCGATTTTCCTGATCTGTTCAAAAGTCATAAGCGCAACAGCAAGCGCAATCACTATCACGATGAAAATTAATATCCTTTCAATGATTTCAAATTGGGTAATGACTCTCCTTGCCTTCAGGTTGTCCTTTTCCCCAATATCAAATCGTTGTAAAACAATATCCTGGCCTAATTTTATAACCCGGATAATTAACCAGGTTATAAAGAAGATTATGCTCAGTTTTAACAGATGCATAGCGATATCAACAAGCCTATTCTCAGGAGCAAATGCGAACAAAATAACACTTAAAGCAATGGACAGAATAAAGCCAAGGCTTGGATTTTTAAGTTTGCCCCAAACATGTTTTAATAAAAGTTTATCAGATTTTTTACTGATGCGTTTTAAGATCTGAAAGGATATGCTATGTATAGCCAGACTACCTGCTAATATTAAAACACTGATAATTACGGTACTTTGCCAGTTGCCACTATCGTTTTGGTTTATTATATCATTTACGAGTTCCTCAAACATATTTTTCCAATTCAGTGATGAGTAATTTCAATAACCTTGCACTTGCTATTAATCGGACAATTTTCTTTTCGCCTTCAATAATAACTATATTTCTTCATAGTATTGCATTAGCCTTCATAGTATTGTATTAGCAATAAGATATGAACTACCCCGGGGCAGAGCTCCGAAGTATCAAAACAATTTCAATTGTCCTTCAAATATTTTCTCGTAGGTCTTCCCTTGATCTTCAACGTACTGCCTGATAAGATCCTCATTTCCATACTGACCTACTGTATTTACATAATAACCGCTGGTCCAAAATTTGCCACCCCACAACTCCTTCTTTACCTCGGGATGCCGTTTGAATAATTCTTTTGCTGTTATGCTCTTTATAACTCTCACTATTTCATCAACACAATTCGGTGGAACACTTTGCACTAAGAAATGTACATGGTCTTCCTCGTATCCAATCTCTAAGAAAAATATCTCATATCTTTCCTCAATTCCCTGACATATATCCTTTAGCGTATTCCCTACTGATGTCGTTACTGCCTTACGACGATACTTCAGCGACAAAACAAGATGATACATCAATAGATTCTTATTGTGCCTTTTTACTATGTGCTCGCTCATGCATCAAAAATATGCATTTTCATGCATACGAAAACCTTAGGTTTTCTTAACTTTCCTCTGACCCCGAGGCAGAGCCTCGAGGAATTCTGTGATTAAAGGATTTTCCTGTTGTATGTATAATGGCTGATTTTTTTTAATTTATATAATTGGTGAGAAAAATTCTGTTAGTTCTGTTTGCTCTGATAAACGGTTTTACCTCACATGGTCAAGTGGTAAATTGGCGTGGGGAGAATCGAGATGGTCATTTCAATGAAGAGAATCTCTTAAAGGTTTGGCCAGAGGAAGGACCTGAACTAATCCTGACTGTTGAAGGTATTGGAAAAGGATGGTCTTCTGCAATTGTGGCAAATAACACCATATTTATAACCGGCAAGAAAGATAGTATGGATTATTTATCTGCTATCGCAACGAATGGAGATATCAAATGGCAAACTCCTTACGGTTTATCCTGGGATAAATCTTATCCCCAAACAAGAGGTTCAGCAACGGTAGATGGTAATAGGGTTTACGTTATTAGTGGTCGGGGTGTTCTCACATGCCTTAATGTAGATTCGGGACGAGAGCAATGGAGCATTGATGTGGATGGAGAATTTGAAGCCAGGTTATCCCCATTTGGCACTTCAGAAACGCCCTTGATTGTCGATGACAAGGTCATTTGTACACCAAGTGGGGAAAAGGCTTCAGTAGTGGCTTTTGATAAAATGAACGGGCAGTTAATCTGGCAAAGCGAAAGTGTTGAAGGTGGTAAGGTTTTTTCCTCTCCCGTAATATATAGCTATAAGAATTTCAGATACATCCTGGCTGCAACCACTTCACATCTTATTGCCCTGGTTCCTGAAACCGGCGAGATTGCGTGGTCATACAGGCATTATCAGCCAGGACGCGACAGAGGTCAGCCCGGAGATGGTACATGTTTAGTAAATAATCCCATTTTCAAGGATGATGAGATATATATTTCCAAAGGCTACAACTACCCATCAATGATGATAAAAATGGATTCAACCGGTCGTTCGGTTAGTGAAAAGTGGATTAATCAAACACTGGACAACGATCATGGTGGAGTTGTACGCATTGATGATCATATCTATGGGGCCAACTACAACAAACCCCAAATGGGAAAATGGGTCTGCCTGGAGTGGAATTCAGGAGAAGTAACCTACCTACAAGAAAGATTCAATAAAGGATCCATAATATCAGCTGATGGAATGCTTTACATCTATGAAGAACGCAAAGGAAATATTGCCCTGGTTAAGCCTGATCCGGAGAAGTTTGACCTAATCAGTTCATTCAAAATAAAAAAAGGTGCTGGTCCTCACTGGGCACATCTCTCTATCTTTCGTGGGATAATGTACGTTCGTCGCGGGGATGTATTGATGTGTTATTTAATAAGGGAGTCGGATTAGAATCTATTGTCCGTCAAAACTAAGTACCTATAATCTTTTTTTTGTCTCTGTTTACTTGTTCTTTAAACATAGAAGAGCCAGACTTACATTGATATATTCCATATTTTATGTATTATGAATACTTAATCCTTTCATACCATCCGGCTACAATTCTCCTGAATACTTCTGTGACAGGTTTATAGAAACAAAACGATTACTTAATACCTTCTATGTTCAATTCCTTTGTAACCCCCTTTTCGGCTCCATGGTAATATGGAGATCGTGATGGGGCTTCGCATTTGACTCGTATATTAAAAGGACTTATCTTGCTTCATAACTAACCCACTTAAACTTAATCCTTCCTTGTAACATATGTTACAACTCAAGAAGATTATAATCAGTAACATTAATCCATTCAACTTACTATTGACCAATATCAATGTATCTGATAGCATGAAAAAGAGTTATAAAGTAAGCCTGTTATTATTCTTCCTTTTATTCATCACAGCACAATTTTCAATGGCTCAGCTTGGATTTTCCGGGGAGTTAAGAGTCAGACCAGAATACAGGAGAGGTTATAAATCACTGGCATTACCAGATCAAGATCCAGCCTTTTTTATTTCACAGAGGACCCGGCTAAAACTTCACTACGAAGAAGAAAGATTCAGTTTTCACATTGCTTTACAAGATGTCAGGACCTGGGGCAATACCTCCCAGTTAAATATTTCAGATGCATATTTTTCCCTTCATGAAGCCTGGGGTGGAGTTCAGATTTCCAAGCAATTCAACCTGAAAGTTGGACGCCAGGAACTGGTCTATGATGATCATCGAATTCTTGGGAGTGTGAATTGGGCACAACAGGGAAGAAGCCACGATCTGGTTCTATTAAAGTTCGAGAAAAACAGTTTCAAATGGCATACCGGCCTGGCATATAACCAGGATAAACAACAGCTTTCAACCAACTATTATTCAGTTGAGAAAAACTATAAGACCATGCAGTTTATCTGGTTGCATTCTGAATTCGAAAAAACCAGAGGAAGTATACTCTTCCTGAACAATGGCATGCAAAATGCTGATACAACCATGAGCTTTTCACAAACTCTGGGGACCTATTTGAATTTTGATCTGGGGAATCTGAAATTGAATCTGGCAGGATATTACCAGATGGGAAAAGACGCTCTTAAGAAGGATCTTTCTGCTGGCTATGTCAATGTCGATGTATCCTGGCCATTGAGTTTTGGATTGATACCAACCATTGGAGTTGAGTATCTTTCAGGGACAGATCAGAGCAATGATCTCACAAATAATTCATTTGCTCCTTTATATGGTACCAACCATAAGTTCAATGGTCATATGGATTATTTCTACGTAGGTAACCACATAAATAATGTTGGACTTACGAATCCCTACCTCAGGTTGGTTTACAAGCTTGACAAATGGATCCTTGCCGGTACCATTCATTATTTTTCATCCTCCGGAGAGATACTGGATCCATCCGATCCGGCTCTTACATTGAAAAACTATCTTGGGACCGAAGTGGACCTGTCTATTTCCAGGAAGATCTTTGAATATCTTTCGGTGAGCGCAGGTTATTCACAAATGTTTGCAACGAATTCAATGGAAGCTATTAAGGGTGGGGATTCCTCCACAACCAATAACTGGGCATGGCTTATGCTTGCTTTTACCCCTGACTTTTTGAAATCAAACAAAAAACAATAATATGGACCGGAGAAAGGTATTAAAATCAGTTGCTACATTTCTACCTATTAGTGCGGCATTCGCTGGTCTTGCTGCTATGGGAGTCCGCTTCATAACTCCCATCAAAAGAGAAATCGACAGGAAGATCTTCACAGTAGGCCTTGAAGAACTCCCCCTGAACGCAACAAAAAGATTTAAAGACCTTCGGGGCCGTGATCTAATGCTAGTACGGACCGGTGAACGGGAGGTCAAAGCCATTTCTACTGTTTGTACCCATCTGGGCTGTACCGTATTTTGGCAAAAGGATAGGCAAGAATTTTTCTGTCCTTGTCACAATGGCCGTTTTGATAAGAATGGAACTGTTTTGGGAGGCCCCCCTCCGGCACCTCTTGATCTCTACCCTGTAGAGATTGAAGGAGATAATGTATTTGTAATTTTTAAAGACATAAAAGAGGTCTGATCATGGGATTAAAAAGCTGGTTTACGGAATCATTTCCTGTTGATACAGATACCTTGATAACACTATCGTCCGAACCCATTCCAAACCATCTTAAGAGATGGTGGTGGGGACTGGGTGGTACACCTCTGTTTATGTTTATGATACAGGTCATCACTGGCCTGATGCTGATTTTCTATTATATACCCGATCCTGACAAGGCATATCAAAGTGTAGAATACATCACCTACACATCCAAGTTTGGATGGCTCATCCGTAGTATCCACAGGTGGGCTTCAAACATCATGATTGCCGCCTTGCTTCTGCATATGCTCAGGGTTTTCTTCACAAGAACATATCGACGCCCGAGAGAATTGAACTGGATGTTCGGAGTTACTCTTTTAATATTGACACTTCTGTTTGGATTTACAGGATATTCTCTTGTTTATGAACAGATGTCCTACTGGGCCATGAAGGTTGGTACCGGCATTGCCGGAGCCACTCCTTTCATCGGTCCCTGGTTGGCAGATTTTATCAGGGGAGGTAGTGAAATTGGACAAAATACCTTAACCCGTTTCTTTCTGTTCCATATTGCCCTGCTTCCTTTTATAACCCTGACATTTGTTGGGCTACATTTATACTTGATTCGGACACACGGCGTAAGTGAATTGAAATTTCCGGGTGATGAAAAATCTTTTAAGAAGACCTATCCGCTTTTTCCAGACCACGTGTATACGGAACTTATTATTGTCACCTTTATTTTGATTCTTCTGGTTTGTCTGTCGCTTTTGTTCCCCGCAGGACTTGGCGAACCCGCCAATCCAAATGTTACCCCCTTGCATATTAAGCCGGAATGGTATTTCTACCCCGTATTCAGGTGGCTAAAAATAACCAACTTAAGAGTGGGAGTTCTTGGTCCCATCATATTTATTATCCTGTTGTACCTATGGCCCTTCATAGACCGTTTCTTTGAGAAAAGATTCCCTGATAGGGAAATCACTTTTTGGATTGGCTTAGCAGGATTTCTGACCATTATGGTTTTTCTGGTCTGGGAAATATTTGGACATTGATAAACATTAACAACATATTCAAATCATTCATAAACAATCTGTCATGGCAACAAGCTTAACAACAAAAAGAATGATCATAGGGATTGCAAGTATCGTATTGCTTGCTGTCCTGACTATCGCTCTCTGGAAGGAAACGCAAAGACAAATGCCAAATTTTAAACCTGAACCTATCATGGATGCAGGCACTAAACATTGTATTAGCTGTCACAGTGAAAAAGGCGTGGGTAAAGTAATCGCTGAACAATGGAAAGAAAGCAAACATGCTGAAGTGGGTGTTGGTTGTCTTGAATGTCATAAGGCAGAAGAAGGTGATGTGGATGCATATGAACACGAAGGGGACCTTATTGCAACCATTGTCACACCAAAGGACTGTGGACGATGTCATATGGATGAGGTTAAACAATTTACAAGTAGCCACCATGCAGATGCAGGAATGATCATGGGTTCTCTGGATAATGTGCTGGCGGAGGTAGTAGAAGGCCATACCGCTTTCAACAATGGAGCCAATCCGGCAGCAGCCAGCGGATGTTGGCAATGCCATGGATCGAAAGTTGCTTTGCTTATGGATAGCGATGGCAATCCTGTTAAAGATGATAAGGGTATTTTAAAATTCGATCCCAAGACCTGGCCCAACACCGGAATCGGAAGGATTAATCTGGACGGCTCAAAAGGATCGTGTGCAGCATGCCATAACAGACATCATTTTTCAGTGGCACAGGTTCGTCAACCGGAAAACTGCGGAAAATGCCATATGGGTCCGGATCATCCCCAAATCGAGATTTATAATGAATCAAAACATGGGATTAATTATCACGCCCATCGGGAGGAGATGAACCTGGACAGTAAACCATGGATCGTGGGTGAAGATTATATTGCTGCACCCACATGCGCC
>QMPQ01000159.1 GCA_003648635.1 Bacteroidota bacterium
TATTGGCCTGGGCATCGTTTATTATTTCCAGGGAAACGGCATCTTTCCCGTTTACCCGACTGATGGTTTCCTCCTCCTTTTCTCCATAATATATCTCTGAAATGTCCTTTAATCGCACCGGGTTGTTCCCACGTCCGAGAATCAGTTCCTCGATTTGGGAAATATGGTCGTATTCGGCGTTCAGATAGACGAAAAATCGCAGCCCTTGTTCATTTACAGCACCTCCATACTGGCGGATGTTCATATTTGAGGCAAGGATGGTTCTCACTCTGGAGGGAGCAATGTCGTATGCTTCGCAGGCGGCCCGGTTCAGGATAATATCCACCGATTTCTGTCTGCCTCCAAAGACATTGACGGCAGCCACACCCTCGATGTTCTCCAGCTTGTCTAAAATATGCTGATCAACGTAGTTTCTTACCCTGTCAACTCCACCTGATCCCCTGGCTTGCAGACTCATCAGGGTGTTATTCATATCCTCCAGGTCTATCTTGACCACCTGTAGGCTGAAATCGTCTGGCAGCTCGCTGCGGATGCTTGCCACTTTTTCATCCAGTTTCAGGTAAGCATACTTCAGATCGGTACGCTCCTCATAGGAGATCAGGATGGAGCCGGTACGTCGTCCTGCAGAGGACTGGATCTCTTCGATGTTCTCCAGTCCGGCAATCATGCTCTCCACAGGGATAATGGCCTCCTGTTCCATATATTCGGGGGTAACCTCTATCCTGGCGTTTACCTGGATGTATAGCATGGGCAGTTCCGCATTGGGAAAGATCTCCATCTTTAATTGTTTCCAGGAGATAATACCCAGCAAAGTTGCTGCTACAAACAGCATGGAAATGAGAACCTTTCGCTGTATGAGGAAGTGTTTATTCACCGGAAAGGACCTCCTCTTTTTTTGCTTTTTTTCCCAGCTGTCCAAATACCATGTAGATACATGGGATCACCACCAGGGTCAGCATGGTCGATGTGATCAATCCCCCGATCACTGCCCAGGCCATAGGCGAACGCAGTGAGGCGCTCTCTCCAAAACCCAGTGTAAGTGGGAAGAGGGCAAGAATGGTAGTAAGTGAAGTCATAATTATGGGCCTGATACGTCGCTGTCCGGCCGAAACAATGGCCTCTCTTAGCTTTAAGCCCTCTTTGCGGAACTGGTTGATGGCGTCCACCAGGATGATGGAGTCATTCACCGCGATTCCCACCAGCAGTATAATTCCGATAAGAGACATAATATTGAGCGCTTTACCCTGAAGGTAAAAAACAGTCACTGCCCCAACCACAGCCAGAGGTATAGGCAGCAAAATGGTAAAGGGGTGGATCAGGCTTTCAAACTGGGCCGCCATCACCATATATACCAGGATCAGCGATAAAAGCAATGCAAAACCCAGGCTTCCCATGGACTCCTTTCTCAGTGCTTCCTCTCCGGTAATCCTGTAAGAGTATTTGGGTGGAAACTCCACATCGTCGAGCTGTTGATCAATGGATGTGGCTACCTGGTCCAGCGGAAGATCACTATCCAGATCGGCCGAAATTTCCACAATGCGATTCTGATTGTTATGCAGGATCTCACGGGGAGAGCTACCTACCTGTATATCGGCCACCTCCCTGAGGAGGATTTCAGTATTGTTTACCTGCACGGTGAGCATTTCCAGCTCCCGGAGGGTAATATCGTGTAGTTTCACCGTGATATCAGTCAGGTCTCCCTTTAGCGTCATCTGTCCGGCATCGGTTCCCTGCAGCTTTTCACTTACACGGCTAATCAGCGTATTCACATCCACATTCATCAATCCGGCCCGGTATCGGTCGATCACAATCTCAACTTCCGGGGCTCCTCCCTCAATGGATGAGGTGATATTGCGTATTCCAGGAATCTCCTCCAGCCTGCTTATTACAGAACTTGTTAGTTCTTCAAGCTGATCCATCTCCTCCCCGATCAGTTCCACAACAAGTGGAGATGCATCGGTACCCAGGATAGTTGAGAGTGCACTTTCCTCCTGCCGGAAGAGTGCAGTGAAGTTGGGATTATCTTTGAAATGGTTTGTTAGCACTGCAATCAGGCTGGAGGTGGAGATATGGCTATCCGTATTCATTTTCACCTTTATAGTGGCCATGTTCTGGTCATCAAAGAGATTGTCTCCTCCGGAAGAAATACCGGAGGTTGGACCGATTTCGCTATAGATCAGATCCAGTTCATCACCTGCGAGTTCCCGGATGATATTTTCAAGACTGTATACGGCACCTGTGGTACGTTCCAGCTGGGTTCCCTCGGGCATCTGCAAATCCACATAAAACTCCCTGGATTCAGCCCTGGGCATAAATTCGCTACCTGTCTGCTGCAGCATAAGCCACCCGCCTCCCATCAGGAGTAGTGCAGCCAGAAGCACCCAAAGCCGGTAATTCAGTAATTTATCTAGAAAGCGACCATATCCGGTAAACTGTACCGATTCTCGCTTCCGTCCTGTAAAAGGTGATTTTTTGCGGTATATCCTGGAATAGAGCATGGGGATAATCAAAATGGCCACCACCAGCGAAGCCAATAAAGAAAATGCCACAGTAAATGCCTGTTCCTTAAAAAGTTCACCAGAAGCGCCACGCAGATAAACGATGGGGATAAAGACCACGATGGTGGTCAGCGTAGAGGCGATAATGGCTCCCCCAACCTGGGAGGTACCACGGACTGCAGCTTCACTGGCATCATCACCCTGTTCATGATGACGGAATATATTTTCAAGTACCACAATGGCATTATCCACCAGCATTCCTGCCCCCAGTGCCAGTCCACCAAGTGTCATGATATTGAGCGTGAGATCGGCAAAGTACATTAATACGAAAGTGGCGATGATGGAGACCGGGATGGCAACACTGACAATGAAGGTAGGCCCGATTCTCCTGAGAAACAGGAAAAGAACGAATACTGCCAGCAGAATCCCGAAAATAAGGCTATTACTTACCTCACCGATGGCCGATGAGATGTAGTTGCCCTGGTCCTCCACAACGGTAAAGGTGAATCCTGGAAGCGCCCGTTGCATATCGTCCAGGGCCACTTTCAGATCTTCCACTGCCTTAACGGTATTATATCGCATCTCCTTATAGATGCTCAATCCCACGCATGCTGTACCATTCAGCAAAACCGAATTCTCCTGCTCCTTCAGGCTCCAGGTGACTACGGCCACATCCTTCAGAAATACAGGAACCCGTTTCCCGTCAGACTCTTCCGTGGGTGCATCCATTTTCACTATGATCTGCTCCAGGTCCTCTACCTGCTTCAGTTCACTGATCCCACGTACTATGTAACGCTTCCCCATCTCCACGATGGATCCGCCCGATATACTCCGGTTATAACTCTCGATTTTACTGGTGAGTGTGGAAATCGATAGATTAAAGGAAGAAAGCAGGTAATCATTTGTTTCTACAAGTACCTCAAGCTCTTCTGCACCGTCAACCTCTACGTCTGCGATCCCTTCCAGACGTATCAGCTCATTCTTCACATAGTTCTCAGCAGTCTTCCTTAATTCGTTCAGATCGCTGGATTCTATATGCTGAAAGGCCACCAGCATTACCGGTGTTGCATTGGGATCGTACTGGGTAATGTTGATTTCCTCCAGGTCACTATCCTGGTTAAAAGAGGAAAGAGCCTTACTCAGGTCCAGAAAGGCCTCGTTCATATCCTTTTCCCAGGTATATTCCACTTCGATCAGTGCAGCTCCCACCTTGGAGGTGGAGCTTACATTGGCAACACCACTTTGCCTGATGGCCAGAGATTCAACTCCGTCAACAAACTTCTCTTCCATCTCCTCCGGCGGACGTTCGCCGGCTACCAGTTCTATATAGAGCCTGGGGCTGTGAAGATTAGGAAAAAGATCGATGCCCAGCTTGTCGAAGGAGATATATCCCAGCAACAGCGTGGCGATAATGATCATGCTTACCGAAACCGGGTAAGAGACCGAAAATCTTGTGATGGCTTTTAACATGGCTCTGCGCTTGCTGTTTTATCTGAGTATCCTGACCCTGGATTGATCCCGTAGGGTTTCAAACCCGGTAATGACTACGCTCTCCCCTTTTAAGAGTCCCATTTTCACCTCTACGCTGCTTGCATTTTGCAAACCGGTGGTGATGATTCGTTCACTGGCTACCCCCTGCTCCACCACGTAAACAATCTGGTTCCGGTTTCTGCTCATGATGATATCTTTTGGGATCACAATCACCTCTTCTGCACTATTGACTACCAGGTCAGCTTTAACAAACATTCCCGGAAGCAGGATCTCCTCGTTGTTCTTCACCTCCACAAGGCTAAGGAAGGTTCGGGCTTCGGCATCGATGGAAGGAGAAATCTGGGTAATGATACCCTGCAGGGTATCTACCGTGCTGGTGTAGCTGGTCACATAAACCTTGTAACCCCGTTCTATATTCCTGAAGTACTTCTCGGGAAGGTTTGCCTCCAGGTAGAGTTTATGAAAGTCGATCACCGTCACCATCTCAGTATTGGCAGGTACCCGTGTCCCTTCAGTAAAATAAGGAAGCCCGGAAATCACTCCGGAAAAAGATGCCACCAGCGACATCTTGGCCAGGTTGATCCTGCTGCCTTCCATATCATATTCCGTATTGATCTTCGTAATCTCTGCATTCTTCAGATCCCTGAGGGTAACCCCTCCTTTTTCGTAAAGCGCCAGTTGCTTTTCATACTCCAGCTTCGAGATTTCCATATCTACCTCTTTAGACTTAGTTCTCAGGTCGTTAACATACTCCTCATCCTCCAGCTTGATAAGGATGGCACCGGCCTTGACTTGATCACCCAGGGCATATCGCTTCCCGGTAGCAGGATTAATCTGCAGCTGGTACTGTCCGCTAATCTCCGAGATCAGGCTTACCTCTTTCGACGGGTAGACCGATCCGGTGGTACTTACAAATTCTTCTATGGAGGAGGTGCTTGCCTCGATGACTCCAACTGGAACCTCAACAGTGGTACTTACCTCCATATCAGTAGGTTTGCAAGCGTTCAGCAGCAGGAATGCAGCAGTAAGGGCGAATAGTGTGGTTCGGATCTGTTTCATAACTAAACTATATCTATCTGTTATTATCTTCATTGGATGTAAGTTCTTCCGGAATGATCGGAAGCTGTTTTTCAAAGTCGTAAAGGGTCTGTATCTTCAGGTTCAATAACTCTATTTTATAGTCGATAATGGCATTGGTAAGTGCCATCCTGGCTTCGGAGAGCTGGTTCTGGTACAATCCCAGGTCCATACTGGTCAGGTCCCCATTTCGGTAACGTTCCAGGTTGATATCATAAGCCAGCACAGCATTTTCAACCGTTTTTCGCTGGATCCCGATCTGGTTTTCCAGGTTTTTCAGGTTTCGGACCACCGAGCGGATATTCAATTCAATGTTTGTTTGCTCCACCTCGTAGCTAATCTGAGTACTCTGAAGGCTTGCTTCAGCAGCCCTGATCTCACTTTTCCGTTCCCCCCAGTCAAATATGGGGATGTTAAATGTAAGTCCGATGGCCGGGGTATTGGTGGGAGTTTCAAAAAGGTTCGCGAATTCTTCAGAATTCCCCTGAACCCCAAAGGAGGCGGTTACAGAACCGGCAAATTCATTGGTCGATTTTGCAACGATCAGATCGAAATTTGCTTGCTCCAAATCGATCTCCCTTTCCCGCAGTTCCATTCTGTGATTCAGGGCATGGGTGATAGCAAGTTCCTGGTTTACAGGTACTGTATCTGCAATGATCTCGGCAGCAATCATCAGCGTGGTATCCAGGGGAAGACCAATGAGCACCTTAAACTGGTCCCGGCTGTTGGCAAGTGTCAGTTCAGCATTGAATACACCGGATCGGCTGGTGGCCAGATTGACTTCGGCCTGGTAAAGCTCTTCAAGGGCCAGAAGTCCTCCTTGCACCTTGTTACTGATAATTTCGTAACTCTCCTCATTATTTTTTAAATCATCCTGGGCAATCTCAAGCCTCATCTGGTTGGAGTAAACTGCATAGAAGCCCACGGAGACATCACGCTCCAGTGAGAGCCTCATCAGGAGATACCTGATCAGGGATGCTTCGTAATCCAGCTCCAGTGTTTCTGTCTCCATTCGGATACGATTGTAAGTGAAAATGGGCTGGGTATACTGAAGGTATAAGCGGTTGTTAAAGGTTTTATTAATGGGATCTACAGCATATGCAGATTCGGTGAAACTGTAGTCATAGGAGAAACGATTCACCAGCGTCAGTTCACCATCGGTTGGCAGGATGCGATTGTTAATGGCAAAGGTTCCTCCGCTGGAGGCACTTTCGTTCAGGAACCACTCACTGGTCTGCGAGTCAAAACGATTTGTTTTCTCATATTCAAAGGGATTCAGTGTGATGGACATTTGCGACCTGAGTCTGGCCCGCTGGGCATTGAGCCGTTCCTGACTACGAACCAGTGAGAGCTCAGTTTGCTGCATCTCCGGGCTGTTTACCACAGCAATATCCATGGATCGGTCAACGGTCAACAGGGCCTGAGCCTCCAGGGATGTCCCACTAAGGAACATCAATCCTGTTACCAGGCCCATCCCAATTTGTCTATAAAACCTCTTACCTTTCATATCCTGTATTTTAATCTTTTATCTTCTTCTCACCCATTTGACCGCATCGGCAATAATCCTCCGGCCATCGGTCTCATTGGAAAGTTGTATTGATACCGTATCGGCCGGGAAATGGAAGGATCCCAGACGGTTCCATCCGTCTTCCGGGTCGTTCAGTTCATAGCTTACCGTCTCAGTCCCTTCACTGGAGGAGATGGTATAGTTGTAATCGGTTCCCTTATCGGCAAACTCTGGCCCGAAACCTCTTCCGTGTCCCTGATTCTGACTCTGTCCTCCCTGATCCCTATTACGTGAAGGCCTTTTATACATAGCCGATACCGGGATATAGACATAAAGATCATAGAAGCCTTTTTCGGGGAGTACGGTACTCCATGTTACGTGGCTGGTCCCATCACCCCTCCGGATGGCCATGGCCGACCGGACCGTTTCTCCATAGTAAGCAGCATGTGCCACCGGAGTCCACCGCGAAGGTGTCCACCACTCATTCAAACTCTCATAGAGCAGTCCATCGTCCTTCTCTTTCCTGGAGTCTACCCATTGCTTCAGTTTGCTTTCACGGGAGATGGCGAAAGAGCTGAAGCCTTCATCCTCATTGTCTACCACATATTCATCCTTATATATAAGACTGACCGCTTTGTCGGAAGTTCTTTCATATTCCTCCAGATTGCTTGTTGTAACTTCAGTTGCCGATCGGAGGAAGTTGTTGTAGCTCGAAGGAATGTTTCCTGATATCAAGGTATTGATGGTCATCAACATGGGCCGGTCGTAGAGAACTACCTGCACCTCTTTGGTTTCTCCAGCATCCACTTCATAGAGTCGTTTTTCCTCAGTCATTCCACCTCCACCGCCAAAACCACCCTGTCCCATGATCCGAAAATTGAAATCAACCAAGCCCCTGGCATTTCCTACATTGGTGATGCTGAACTTTACCAGGTAGACATCCCCAATATCGTCTCGGGTTTGCAGGTATTCCGGGTCTGATATGAGGAAGGTGGGCATATCTCCACTTGCATTGATCACCTCCAGGTAGGGGGAAATTTCCACATTGAATTCATCGTAAAAGTCACGTGAGAACTGCTCAAAGCTTATTTCTGAAAAAGCATGATCCTCCAGGTAGTAATAAAAGAAATAGTCAAAATCGCCCGTCCCTACCTTGTTCTTCAACGCTGATATGACAAAACTGCCGGTCTGGTTGATCAGCGATGCGGTGAGTTCAGTGTCCCAGCGGGCAAACAGTTCAATCATACTTTTCCTGCTGAGCAAGAGGTTGGCCCGCTCCTTATCGGTAATTCCTCCGGTGAAACCATCTCTTGGGGAGACATCAAAACCCTCCTTCAGGTAAATTTCCAGCATGGAGTTAAATACCGGATAGTCCCGCGAGCTGATTCCGGTGACATAACTATAGTAGAGCGGAAATACACAGTAGGGATTTTTATTATAGTCCACATCGCCCTGGAAGGTGATCAGTTCTTCACCTCCGCCACCACCACCCATGCCGCCTCGACCCCTGCTCCGGGTTTCGGTCCTGAAAAATGTGTTCTGCAGAAACCTTTTGAACATATCGGTCTCAATCTCACGTGGACTACGGACGTTCTCATCTCTGCGATCCCGATTCTCCGCCACCCTCATAAAGCGCCAGAAATCAAGGGTGCTGAGCCCGGCTCCCTTTTCGGGTAGCAGGATCATCTCAGGTAAAATATTCTCAACGGTTTGGATATAAGGGCGTTCATAGGCGTGAAACTGAATAGGAACCTCCACCAGGCTGATGCGGTCGAAGGCGTAGTACAGGTCCAGTTCATCAAGTTCATAATCATCTTTTGCCTCGGTAATCAGTGCTTTGATAGTATCCTGGATATTGGTGAAATAGCCTGAAAAATAATCATGATCCGGATCCAGGTAGAGATTGTATTCCACTCCGTCGATCTCCATGCTTTTTCGTTCCAGGGGGGCCAATACCAGCGGAAATGCATTCAAATCATGTTCCGGAGAAAAA
>QMPQ01000160.1 GCA_003648635.1 Bacteroidota bacterium
CACCTTGTGGTACCAGAGCCATGCTTCAGGATTGATAGGTTCGCCCACCGATCCAAGAAGCCTTAAAGAGCTCAGATCATGTTTTTCGGCCCATGAGGCTCCATAGCGCATCAGTCCCCTGATGGCTGTGGGGCTGGTATATAAGATATTTACACCATATTTCTCGATCATCTGCCACCAGCGGTTGGGATATGGGTGGTTGGGAGCACCTTCGTACAGCAGGATGGTCGCCCCGTTGATTAAGGGACCGTAAACGATGTATGAGTGACCGGTAATCCAGCCAGGATCGGCAGCGCACCACCATCGATCATCAGGCTGAATGTCAAATACATATTTAAAGGTACTTGAAGCATAGACTGAATACCCACCATGGGTGTGTATCAGACCCTTGGGTTTACCAGTAGTGCCGCTGGTATAAAGGATGAAAAGGGGATGCTCCGCATCAGTTTGTTCCGTTTCGCAGGCGGCTGAAGCTATGGGCATGCCCATTAAATCGTGCCACCAGTAGTCCCGGTCATTCTCCATAAAACATTCTTCGCCGGTTCTCTTGACTGTGATGCAGACATCGATGGTGGGAGAGCGGCGCATGGCCTCGTCGGCAATGGTTTTTAGTTTGGTGGGTTTGCCTCTTCTGAATCCTCCATCGGCAGTAATAAGAATGCTACTGTGTGCATCGGCAATCCGCTCGGCAAGAGCTTCCACACTGAATCCACCATAAACTACAGAATGTGCTGCCCCTATTTTAGCACAGGCCAGCATGGCAATGACGATCTCAGGGATCTGTGGCATATAGATGGTTACAATATCACCGTTTTTGGCACCCATGGCTTTGAGGACATTGGCAAACTTGGAGACCTCCCGGTTCAGGGCAAAATATGAATAAGTCCGAACGTCGCCGGGTTCTCCTTCCCAGATGATTGCCAGTTTATTCTTAGTTTCCGAATCCAGGTGGCGGTCAATGGCATTGGCTACCACATTGGTCTTGCCCCCTGTAAACCACTTGTAGAATGGCTTTTTACTGTCGTCCAGCACCTTGTTCCATTTTTGATACCAAAAAAGTTCTTCGGCTTCTTTGGCCCAGAAACCTTCACGATCAGTGATGGATTCCTGGTAGAGCTTATCATACTCTTTAACTCGTGCCCGCATTTTCACCCCTTCGCTGGGGTGATAGAGTGAATTTTTTGAATTTTGATTTGTTGCCATACCATAAATATTTTAATTAAAAACACCTGATGCGCAGAATTGTTTAGGATGCATCTGAATTACAAGAGGATTGGCCAGTTGTTTTTATTGGCGATTTTCAGAAGTTTCTTATCGGGGGACACCGCCACAGGAAAGCCCACAGCTTCCATTACATGCCTGTCTGTATGTGAGTCACCATAGTACCATGCTGTCATGGGATCGACTGCCTTTTCCTGGCAGAAGGCCAGCAATCTTACTTTTTTCTCAGGACCGTAGACCAGTTTACCGCTGGTGCGACCGGTCAGGATTCCGTTTTTGGATTCCAGCTGGGTGCAGATCATCTCGTCCAGTCCCATATATCGGGTTACCGGCTGGCAGATAGGTGTGGTAGCCGAAGAGAGAAGTACCACAGAACCATTATTGGCCCGGTGTTCCTCAATTGTTTCCAGGATTTCGGGACGGATGGTCTCTTTTATATTGCTATCGAAAATCTCCTGTGCCAGCGCTGTGATGTCCGCTTCCTCCACTCCTTTCAGCCAGGTGAGCATCCGGTTGATTATCCGGGTGGGATCGCCCATGTCAAGCTTGTAGAGGATGGAGAGCCAGACTGCATGACGGTACTGCCTTTCGCTCATAACCCCACGTTTGTGGGCCTCCTGTATCAGGTGGGTGGCACTGTTCCCATCCAGAATGGTGTGGTCTAGATCATAAAAAGCGGTATAAGGGTAACTGCTCATTAAAGAACCTACTCATTAAAAAAGTGTTCCCCTTCCGGATTGTATATGATGTTGAGCGCGGAAGGCAAGATTCCTACCTCAAAGGTAGTGTCAAAATATAGTTCTCCATCCACATGAAAGGGAACTTTTTTTCCGAAATCAACCAAAATCTTATCTGTCTGGTAATAATCTACTTTGCGGTCAGCTATATGGGTCCCCTTCGGCACCATGGAGAGAATCTTAAAACGCTGAAGCAGGTTTAGTTTCCGGATCATGCAAACATCCAAAAGCCCGTCGTTGGCAATGGCTTCGGGGGTAAGCAGGAAACTGCCTGCAAAACGCCGTCCGATGGCGATGGTATTCATAAAGCAATCTGTCTCTTTTTTCTGATCACGTGAGCTGATGGTGGCCTTTCCCTCTTTATAGAATAGAAGGGTTGATATAATGTGCCAAAGATATTTACTTTTTCCGCCGCTCTTTACAACCTCTCCCGGCTCCACATAGTTTTTTGAAGCCACCTGGGCATCAAAACCAAGCCCTATTCCGTTTAGAAAATAGAGTCCGTTCACCTTACCCACATCCATCTCTATGGTACTCTGCTGAAAGAAAGTATCCCAGTGCTCCTGGCTGAAACGGTCCGGAAATCCCAGGATCTGGTTAAAATCATTGCCGGTTCCGGCGGGAATCAAACCGGTGGTAACCTGCTTTTGGCCGATCAGGGGCCGGGCCACCTCATTCATGGTGCCATCTCCCCCCACGCCAATGATATGGGAGCATCCGTTTTCCAGGCTTTGCTTCGAGAGCTCAATGGCATGATCATGTCGCTCCGTGACCAAAATGGTGGCATCCAGGGATCGGTTCGCAAGCTGTTTTTCCAGCTCGGGGAGTAGCTCTTTTCCAAATCCGGCCCCTGCGGTGGGATTCACGATAAAACACCATTTCTCCTTATTTTCCATATGTGTCAAGATCAGTATTTTCAGATTCAATCACTTCCATCACCCGGTCCATGATCTCCTGATCGCTTTGTCTGGCAAGTTTTTCTCCTTCCAGCGGGGGATGAATAATTAGGCCCAGACGTGAACCGAAGTGGATGCTGAACCTGTTTTTTGGTTTGAGTTTGCCATCCAGAGTGCGGGTTCCTTCAGGAAAAATTGCCACTGTCCGTTTTTTGGCCTTTTCCTCCAGGCTTTCAAGCATAGTACGCGTATTTTTTATATTGCTGATTCGCATTGGAATATAATCAGTCATCAAAAGTATTTGTTTAAAAAGTGGGATTCGCAGCAAGCGCTCATGTCCAAACCAGCTTACGTTTGGATAAACTGCCATGATGGCTATGATATCGAACATGCTGGCATGGTTTGCAAGCAGGATATAGCGCTCTCCCTTTTTGATGTTGTCTTTTCCCTCAATGCGGACCTTTTTCCCCATCAGTGGAAAGATGGATTTTGCCCACAAACCACTCAGTAGTACAATCCCGCTTTTTAAGCGCAGGTAGGCCATAATAAGAAATAGAAGAACCACCACAGCCGTATAGGAGTAAAGCAGCAGAAAGACGGGAGCTGACAGAATGATATGGATTCTTCGATTGGGCATGAACAGATGTTGATTAATATACAACATTAATTCCAGTTGCCTGGTTCAATCCTTTGCTCTAACCACTCGATCATTTCCTGGTCAGGAGCCACTGAAAAGAAATCATATCCAGTGAGTTGTTCCAGTGAGTCCACAGTGATGGCGAATTGAATAAGATCCTCCGAGGAGCCGGAGTTTGGCAGGAGGAAGGCGATCATATCATGATCGGGTGGAGAGAGATCCACCAGTACCTTGAAGTAATGACCCGGTACGCCAACCCCATTCTCTCCAATCAGTGAATCGCCAGGTGAAAACAGAGGCCCGGTGATCACATAGATACTATCTTTTTCCATGGCCCAGTTCCTGACCTTTGTTTCCAGTTTGCGCCAGATACCGCGGTTAAATGATGGCCTTTGCGGACTCATATTGGACATAAGGAAGGACTGGCTCATGGCAAGATGATCCCATTTCATATCCCCGGCAGGCGCCAGGTGGCCGCGGTCAAAACCTGAACGACGATAGTCTGCAGGAGAAGCTGACCCACTAGCAATGGAAGTGTCAGATCTGAAGTTGTTGGTTCGTTCAATGGTCCCCGATTCAATCTCATCCCGGGTCAGCACATAGGCCACCCAGGCTGCCTGTTCGAATTGTTCGTTATAGGCCAGGTGAAATCCGGTATAAGTAAGTATGGTATCGCCAGTGTGGGCCAGTGGGTATCCTAAGGCAAGATCTATCCATTTGATGGCAATGGTAGGAGGAGCCTCCGGCTCCAGAGCGCCCCGCATCTCAGCAGTGGATCTCTTCCAGGGTTCTGTAGTTACAAGAATGGAGGCGATGATCAGGATAATAAAGGCAATTAGGCCCCAACGCTCTTTTTTGGTCATAGACATATGCGTAAAAATAGAATTTTTAGTACTTTAATTGACTGCTGAGATGAAGAATTACTGGTTCATTGGAGATATTCACGGAGAGATTGCTCTCCTGAATAAACTGCTTGAGGCTATCTTAAAGCAAGATCCTCAGCAGATTACTTTTGTGGGAGATTATATCGATCGTGGACCATACAGCAGAGAGGTTGTAGATCGAATTATGAACCTGGGACTTCCTGTGATCTGTTTGATGGGAAATCACGAGCTGATGCTGCTGAATGCCTTTGAAAATTACGCTTTTGGATACAACCCCATGGAACTCTGGTATCGCAATGGAGGAGAGGCCACGCTGCAATCTTTTGGATTTACAGGTTTTTTCAGTTTCCAGTCGCAGATGAAAACCCACTATCTGCAGTTTTTCCGGAGTCTAAGGATGAGTCATGTAACAGAGCCAGGGCCAGGTATGAGAATCCTGGCCACACACGCAGGCATATCACCCCTCATCCCGGTTGCTGACCAGCTCCTGCTGAAGGATTACAAGGATTTGCAACAGTATATGTTGAACAAACAACTGGATATGGAAGATTCCTTCCTTTGGACCAGAGAGACTTTCTTTAAAAGTTCCGCAAGACTGTGGAAAGGAAATATGGTGGTACATGGCCATACACCAACCATTAAGCTGAAACACTTTATCCAGGAAGGTCGCTATCCCCATTTCGATTTCATAGACAATGACCTGGCCATTCGCAGGAATGGAGCGCAGGGCGAAGTGGTTTCGGTGGGTATTGATTCCGGCTCAACCATCAGTGGAAGGCTTACGGGACTATGTATTTTTGTTGATCCGAAAGATGGCCCCGCTTCTTCAATGAGCATGAGAAGCCTGACTGTTACCCGAGAGGATATCTTTCCCAGAGACCTGGGTGCGATCGGGTCATAATCACTACCTTTGGCATTCGAAATTTCGCAGAATGATTACAGGAATTAAAGTGATCGGGTTTGATGCCGACGACACATTATGGGTCAATGAGCCCTATTACAGGGAGGTTGAGGAGCAGTTTGTTCAACTGCTTACCACATATGAGGTAAGTGGCAATATTGCTGGTGCTCTGTTTGATACAGAAATTGCCAATCTCAGGCTCTATGGTTATGGAATAAAGGCTTTTATACTTTCGCTTGTGGAGTGTGCCGTTCAACTGACCGATGGGGGCGTTACTTCCAGAGATATCAGCCGGATCATTGGCCTTGGAAAGTCGATGCTTGAGCGCCCCATTGAACTGCTTGACGATGTGAAACGCGTACTGAAAGTGCTGGCTCCCAAATACAGGTTGATTGTAGCTACCAAAGGAGATTTGCTGGATCAGGAGAGAAAGATGCATAAATCAAGCATTTCTGATTATTTCCATCATATTGAAGTGATGAGTGATAAAAAGGAGCTGCAATATGTTCAATTGCTTAAACATCTTGATATTGCTCCCGAGGCTTTTTTGATGATTGGGAATTCGCTCAAATCTGATATTATTCCCCCCCTTGAACTGGGCGCCTGGGGCATTCATGTCCCTTTTCATACTACCTGGGCGCACGAAGAGGTAGATAAGGAACCTGAATCAAACCGCTTTTTCAAGGTGGAAAAACTACACCAGGTACTGAACCTGATTAGCCATTGAAATTACGTACTCTTTCGATTCGCATGGCAAAGGGGACATTGTCATGGGAGAACTCATACTCCACCGCATGGCTTCTCTCTGATTTGCCCGAGGCTTGAAGATCTGCTTTCATCATGCTTGACTCCAGTTCTGTACTGAACTGTTTCTCGATAAGCATTCGGAGAGTGCCGTAATAGAGTTCAGTGATTAGATAAACTCGTCGGATGCTGCCATCGTAATCACTCCAGCGAGAAGCCTTCATCTGTTCAAGGAAACGGTCAATCTTAATACGCATCAGATCGTCCATTCCCCGCATCTGCAGGTTCCTGAAGGTGAATTTGCTGAGCTTTTCAGTTTTGAATTCATCGCTGATTTTACCAATCTTCGGATGCTGAAGCTCACTGATAAATTCCACATTCACATCCACATGGCGGGTGGCAAAATGCGCATCTACAAGGGGTGTATCCTGGTTCTCTTTCCTGAAATCTTTCCAGTCTGCATCACTCATTAAGTCTGCATCCAGGAAGGCGGTATAGATGGTATTCGGCATTCCTTTCCTTGAAAAGTCAGGCGGACCTAGAATGGGATCCCATACCAGGTCGCCCAGAAAGATTCCTGCATGTGAAGCCGGGATTAGCTCCAGTTTGTACTCCGATCTAAATTTTCTGATCTCCATGGTCTATCATTTTCAAACTCAAGATCAGCTTTTTTTTGGTCCAACGCAAACAAAAATATTATCAAATCTCCCAAGAAATCCGTTTATTTGTGGCGTTTAACCCTTCTTTATGAATTACCTTGATATAATATTTCTCGTCCCCCTGCTCTTTGCACTCTACCGGGGTTTTAAGAAAGGTATGATCCATATGGTGGCCTCCCTGGCTGCTCTGGTACTTGGGATATTCGGAGCCATCAAGCTACGGCCTATGTTTGCTTCACTCCTGGATTCTATTTTTGATATTTCGCCCGACTATATGAATGTGATCGCATTTTCTGTAGCTTTTGTTTCCATAGTACTGGTGGTTCACCTGGTGGCTTTTGTGGTGGAGAAACTTATTAAAGCGGTGGCACTCAATCTGGTCAACCGCTTATTGGGAATGGGAATTGGACTGCTGGTAACAGCTTTTGTTCTTAGTATGATACTTTGGCCGGTGAACCAGGTCAATACAGAGAAGCAGATTATTAGGCCCGAGCGAATTGAGGGCTCTATTCTTTACAAGCCACTTTCGGATTTTGCTCCTGCAGTTTTTCCCTATCTGAAAAAGCAGGATTGGAAAGAGTTTATTCCGAAGAACAAAGAGGATGAGGAAAATGCGGTTCCTTTAGCAATATAATGAGGCTTAATAAGTTAGTAAGATAATGAGTTAATAAATGGGAAAGATTACAATAGATAAGCAACTAGTAGAAGAGTTGAAATGGAGGGGTATGATCCATGATATTATGCCCGGAACAGAGGAGTTACTGGGGAAGGAGCAGGTGTCTGCCTATGTGGGGATCGATCCCACAGCGGATTCGCTTCATATAGGACACCTGGTAGGCGTGATGATGTTGAAACGTCTTCAACATGCAGGGCACAGACCCATTGCCCTGGTAGGTGGCGCCACGGGTATGATTGGAGATCCAAGCGGGAAGTCACAGGAACGTAATCTGCTTGATGAACCAACCCTCAGAAAAAATCAGGAGGCTTTGAAAAAGCAGATTGCCAGGTTCCTGGATTTCGAAACTGAGGCTTCGAACAGGGCTCTGATGGTGAACAACTACGACTGGATGAAGGAGTTCTCTTTTCTGGGATTCATCAGGGATATTGGCAAGCACATTACGGTCAACTATATGATGGCAAAGGATTCTGTAAAAAAGAGGTTGGGTTCCGATAGCAAATCAGGCATGTCCTTTACAGAATTTACTTATCAGCTGGTTCAGGGCTACGATTTTCAGGTACTCTACCGCGATCACCAATGTAAACTGCAAATGGGAGGATCCGACCAGTGGGGGAATATAGTGACGGGAACTGAACTGATCAGGCGTATTGAAAGGGGAGAGGCCTTCGCTCTTACATGGCCATTGATTACCAAAGCGGATGGAGGTAAGTTTGGGAAGACAGAAGAGGGCAATGTATGGCTCGATCCCGAACGAACCACTCCTTATAAATTCTATCAATTCTGGCTCAATGTTTCGGATGAGGATGCTGAAAAGTATCTGAAGATTTTTACAATGCTCAAGCGGGAGGAAATTGAGGCTCTGATTTCAGAGCATGCAGAGGCTCCCCATATTCGAGTGATGCAGAAAAAGTTAGCGGAAGAACTTACAGTAATGGTTCATTCCCATGAAGAGTATGAAATGGCACTTGAGGCTTCCGGCATTCTTTTTGGAAAAGGGACCATAGAATCGCTGAAGCTTATCAGAGAGGATGTTTTTCTTTCCGTTTTTGAGGGGGTGCCACAGTTCGAGCTTCCTTCCTCAGATATAGATCGGAACGTACTGGAACTCCTTGCTGTGGATACGAC